>DAIMMU010000196.1:0-4192 GCA_036720515.1 Sedimentibacter sp. | reverse complement strand
GTATAGCACGTTGAATTTGAAAATGCAATATTTGGCAACAATAAACCCAATAAGGATACCAATTATCTTTGGATTTTTTTATCTGCCGGCTCGTAATTCATAACGAGTACTTCATTACTCTCAAGGGCACTTGTATTATATGATGAATTTTTGTAGGAAGAACGCAAAGTAACGACCTTAACGTTATGCTTTTGAATATAATCTTTAAGTATATCATTGGATTTCCCTTTATGTTTGAGGACATTTGTGAGCGCATAAGGAACATGTAGTTCAGTTAACCTGTTCATTAACTGATAAAGCTGTTTTTCTTGTTTTATTCCCCAGTTCTGAAATCCTCTGTTTCCATCGTTATAATTTCCCCGTGTAATAAGATAAGGCGGGTCAAGATATACGAAATCTTTGTCTGTTAACGTATTTAAATCAACGTCAGTGAATAATTTGTCAGTGAACACGGCATCAATCATATGAAGTCTGTTGACAAATAAGCGCAGATTGTTTTCCATATTTTTACTGAAGTGACTTCGATTCCTGCCAAATGGATTATTAAACTCCATTTTATTGTTGAACCGGCACTGGTAGTTGTAACTATATGAGGACAGGACGTACAGATCAAGTGGATTAGGATTTTGGTTGTAATCTTCCCTAAACCTGAGAAACGCGTTCTGGTTGGTCATACTGAGGCTATACTGCTTAATGCGCTTTTTTATAGACGTAATAATTTCATCGGCATTATGCTGCGCAAAATACCGGAACATTTCATTTATACGGTTATTCATATCATTAAAAATGTAATACTTAGCGCTGACATTTATACCCACGTTAGCGCCGCCACTGAACAAATCGACGAACGTATTTATACTTTTAGGAAAAAGAGGAATTAGCTGCGATAACAGTTTGTATTTACCTCCGATATAATTTAAAGGACTTTTTATATATGACGCCTTAAACGTTGGGTGCCATGTTGCAATAACTATACTCTTTTTTTTTGCTTTTCTCTGCAATACTTTACGCTGAAAGTAAATGAGATACTCACTTAGGTTGTTATTTTTTGGTTTGAGCTTAGATTCATATTTATGGTATTTGAGTGCTTTTACTTCTACATTACCTGTAATGCTATATTTAGACAACATGCTTATAAGGCTATCAAATGAGATAATTCCCTCGTTGCTGTAACTTATAATAACATGTTGCGAATTTAAATTTTTAATAAGTTCTTCCATTGCGGCAAGCGCCCTTTTCTTTACTGAAAAGTCGCTTTTCAAAGGTGTCCAGTCAAAAATCCGTGTTTTACCATTAAGTATTGGTTTCTTGTTGCGGGCTATATTTTCAAGCAAATGATAGTTCGCTGCATACTGTCGGCAGTTATATGGTGTATCAATATATGTAATATCTGCATTTAGCTTTTTTACCAGTTTATTGGCATTTTCATTGAATGCACGGTTTCTGCGATGATTGTTTATAACATTTAAAGGCTGCATTGTCAAGACTTTAAATGCGCGCTTATCCCACTTTTTCAAATAAGCACCATATGTCCCTGTAATATTGCTTACAAACGGTACTGACTGAATTAGGGAAGAAACTAAATAGTAATACTCAGACTGCGTAATTAAATTTTCAAACTTCCATTCGTCAATCGTATCCCGGATAAAATCAATTCGTTGGCCGTTTTCAACCGTAAGATACATTGCTCCGCCTGATGGTGTATACGATTTCTCATAATAGTGCGAAACAGGATTTATATTTTTAGCATCGTTAAAAAATTGAAAAGGGTCATAAATCCCTATTTTTTTCAGACCAGCAAACCGAAGGATGCTATTGTTTTCAATGATCGCTTTTGCATTTATAAAGCTGAAATATAAAATATCATTGCTGTAAATAGTGTACCTACCCTTAAAATAATTACCGACAACATTTGTACCGGCAAACAGGTCTAAAAAAGTCCTTTCATTACCAGTAAGGTGATGCTCTAACATCTGATCAATGTCATATAGTAGCAGTTTCTTTGAGCCTATATATCTCATTTTTTCACATCCTTTCTCATCCTTATATTACTGCTATATGATGAAAAAAGCAAGAGAAATTTATATACTATTTACTGGACTTTTAGCATCCGGTTATTTGCTGTATAATAATAGTGCTGAAAAGAGGGTATCATTATGATCAATATAAGTGAATATAAAACATTTCCTGATAGAACTTTTGGTTTGGGTCAGGACGTATCACAGGATCTTACCGATGTTGTGCGGGTACCAGCTTTATTCGATAAAAATTCGAGCATTTATAAAGGCTTAATAAATGGTGGGTTGGCAAATACTACAGCTAAATTAGGAGCGCCAACGTCAATATATGAACAACTTATAGCTGCGTTAGAAAATAATCAGCATTTAAAGCATAAACAATTAGTTACTTTACAGAGCAAAATTGGAAGGAAGCCTTATGCGACAGGCCTCATAAGAGCAATATACAAAGGGCAGCGCTCTCCTGTAATCACTGATTGGGCAGCAAGTAATTATCTAAGCGTCGCTATTGGAATGGGGCTGATTGACCTAAATTATCGAGAAGATTACTATTCCATTACAGAATTCGGGGAAAAAGCAGTGAAATTGTTTGATAATAAAGATAACTCGAAACTTAAAAAGTTTATGTTTGAGCGGCTTATGGAATACCCCTATGCGGCATGGCTTTTACGGCTCATGAACCAGGATCCTTCCAAATGGTATTCTAAATTTGATTTAGGCAGTAATTTTGGCTTTATTGATGAGCCAGGTTTTGTGTCCCTTCCAGAGAATCTGTTTGTTGATGGTTTGATCAACGCTAAAATCCACCATGATGATGCAGAAATCAAAAGGATTAGAAGTAATGGAGAAAGCACAGCTGATAAGTATATGCGTTGGCTTGCTGGTGTTTTTGTTTTTTACGGACTTATTAAACAGAGACAACGAACAGCCGAACGTAAAGTAGGTGATAATACTTATACCGTATCTGTTGGACCAGAGTATAGAGTTACTTACGATGGCAGAATAGCCTTAAATTATGTTAATGGCGGTTCTAAATTTAAGCGTTCTAAAAAAAGAGTACGTTGGGAATATTTGGCTCCCAAAATTGAAAATGCCAATAAGCGTAAAACTGCCAGAGCTTTGATGCTGAAATTTCTATCTGAATCTCCTAATGGGCTTGCGGCCAATGTAATATCGCAAAAAATAAACGTTGTACGGCAGTCAATTAATAGTATACCTGAGCAAGTAATTGATGATGCCATTGGCTTAAATCGGCTTGGAATAGAAATTATTAACGATAAAGGGAAATTAAAACTGAAAGAGGAACTGTACGATTTTACTATTCCAGTTAAAATTGATGATGAATTTAAATCTTCAGAAGCTGACAAAATAAAGACATTTTTGCGGCCGGTACTTAAGCACATTGACCACCACTATCTGCAGGCGGTTGATATTGCATTTAAAAAAAATACGTCAAATCAAGAGAATACTCAGTTCGAGATTCTTTCTACAGATCTATTTACTAAAGAAATGGGATTTCATGGTAGACATTTAGGTGGCGCTAATAAGCCTGACGGTTTTGTTTATGATCAGACCGACGGCTGGATTATTGATTCAAAAGCCTATTCTCAAGGCTTTGCTTTTACGGCGCATAATACTGATGCTATGTCGCGCTATATACGGCAATACCGGACACGTAATGATAAATCAACGTGGTGGAAAGATTTACCTGATAATTTGCCAAATACGCAGTTTATTTATATTTCCAGTTATTTTACCGGCAAATATCGACAACAGTTGGCAGACTATGAACATAGCAACCAAATGCGTGGTAGTTTAATGGAAATTGCTAAACTACTCATGCTTGCTGAAAAGGTTAAAGCGGGTATATTAAATTATAATGACTTTAAAAAATACGCCTTGGATAAAAATACAGATTTCGAGTTTTATTCTTTTATACTAAAATAATTATCCGCCAAAAGAATAAAATCCAATAACGCCATGTTCAAGGCCAAGAAGCATATGAATTCCAGTGCATATTTCCATATTGAAGGACCCGCCGCCCATACATATATTATTAGTCCAACATCCTTTTACTCGGACAAAATGTCCGACTTAGATTAATTTAACCTAAAAGCAGGTAAGAAAAAAATGGCGATATGACCCAATAGAACAGTCTCTGCCGCATCTTCTAC
>DAIMMU010000014.1:0-26009 GCA_036720515.1 Sedimentibacter sp. | reverse complement strand
CTATAGATTAGCGGTAGATAATATGCTTTTAAAGATTCAGGAGGTCTTTAAATGATAAAGGTAGTTGGCGTAAGATTCAAAAAAGCCGGCAAGATATACTATTTTGATCCTGAGAAAAAATGGATTAATAATGGAGATTTTGTTATAGTTGAAACAATTAGAGGAATTGAATACGGACAGGTTGTTGTAGGTCCTAAAATGGTAAAGGAAGAAGATATAGTACAGCCCTTAAAAAAGGTACTTAGGCTTGCAACAGAGGAGGACATCAGATTAAATCACGAAAATAAAGAAAAAGAAAAACAGGCTTTCGATATATGCTTAAAAAAAATAGAAGAGCATGAATTGGAAATGAAGCTGATTGATATAGAATATACTTTTGACAACAACAAGGTTATTTTTTACTTTACAGCAGACGGAAGAATAGATTTCAGGGAATTAGTAAAGGATTTGGCGGCAATATTCAGAACAAGAATAGAATTAAGACAAATCGGTGTCCGGGATGAAGCAAAAATGATAGGAGGGCTTGGACCTTGCGGAAGACAAATGTGCTGTTCATCATTTTTGGGTGAGTTTTATCCCGTATCAATTAAAATGGCAAAGGAGCAAAAATTATCTTTGAATCCTGCCAAAATATCGGGAATATGCTCCAGGCTCATGTGCTGCTTAAATTACGAGCACCAGGTGTATGAAGAGAATATTAAAAAGTTACCGGACTTGGGAGACAAGGTTCAGGTATTGGGAACAAATAAAACAGGGATAGTGTTAGATATTAATCCATTATTTGTTACCGCAAAAGTAAATGTTATGAAAAATGACGGAACTATTGAGGTAGAGGAAATAAAAGGCGAGGAACTTAAGGTTATAGAAGAAGGAGTTTTAAAGCATAAATCTGAAGAAATAAATTTAGAAGAGTTAAAGGAATTGGAAGATTAAAAAAATACACACCTTATGCAGAAGGTGTGTATTTTTTTTATTGATATTTATAATTGTAGTGTAGCTTTTCACCTTTTCTGTTTTGATTGTCATAATCCTCCAATATTTCTTTGGATTCTTTAAACATAATTGCAATAGCTATTAAGTTTGGAATAACCATTATACCATTAAACATATCAGCCAAGCTCCATACAAAATCAACTTTCTGGAATGAACCTAAAACTATAAATATCAGTACTATTAACTGGTAAATACGGATAGAATTCTTGCTTTTAAATAAAAATCTTATATTGTTTTCACCGAAGTAATACCATCCAACCAATGTTGTAAATGCAAAAAATGTCAGGCATATGGCTAAGAATATTTCACCTATATGACCAAAAGCAATTCTAAAAGCTTCCTGAGTAATACCTACTCCCACCAAACCTAAAGTGTTTGAGCCTGTTGCTAATATTACTATTGCAGTTGCTGTGCAAACTAATATCGTATCAATAAATACGGCAATCATAGCAGAAAGACCTTGCTCAGCAGGATGTTTAACATCTGCAACAGCATGTGAGTTTGGAGTTGAACCCATACCTGCTTCATTTGAGAATAAACCTCTTGCAATTCCATATCTTACGGCTTGCTGTACTCCTATACCCGCAGCACCGCCCATAATTGCTTGAGGACTAAAAGCTGCCACAAAGATTGCATTAAAAACGGGTATAATATTTTCATAGAATAAAACTATAACTATTATGGACCCTAAAATATAAATAGCTGCCATTATAGGAACAACAAATTCCGCAAAAGAAGCAATTCTTTTCATTCCTCCTATAAATATAAGACCTGCAACTACTGCAATTACAATACCTACTACTAACTGGGGAATATTGAATGCTCTGCTTACCGCATCAGCTATTGAGTTAGACTGAACCATATTTCCTATGAATCCCAATGCAATAATAAGTGCTACAGCAAAGAATCCGGCCAATCCTTTTGATTTTAAACCATTTTTTATATAGTAAGCAGGTCCTCCGACCAATTGCCCATCTCTGTCGGTTTCTCGATATTTTTGAGCTAATGTAGCTTCAACAAATATGGTTGCCATTCCTAAAAATGCGGAAATCCACATCCAGAATACTGCTCCGGGTCCTCCCGCTGTAATTGCCGTTGCAACTCCAGCTACGTTACCTGTTCCTATCTGGGCTGCTATACTTGTTGCAAGAGCTTGAAATGATGACATTGTACCTTCTTTGTTTTCCTCTTTGTTAAAAATTCCGCCAAAAACTCTTTTTGAAGCAGTACCGAATCGTTTTACCTGAATAAAACCGAGCCTTAATGTAAAGTAAAGGCCAATGCCCACGAGACCTATAATCAGTACATAATCCCATAGTATTCCGTTAACAAATTTGACAAAAACCTCTAAAAATTCCATTGTTATTACTCTCCTTATTTTTATTTTTGTTGAAGGCATATATTAAATGCCCAAACCCATTGATTTTATTGGGTTATTTAATTATTCTATATATAAATTTCTCTCCCGTTGCGGCAAGCGTACCGACAAATGTCAATATATCATTTAATACTTTATATTTATGTGCTCAACACAATTGTATCAGTTTGTTTAAAAATTGTCAAACACCGAAAGAAAAATCATTTTTAATTAGGAAGAAAACGATAGCCTGTAAATTAAAATAAATTCTTACAATAACTTTTCTTTATTATGTACGTTTTATATAAAAATAATTCATACTTGACATAAAAAGTGAAAAAAAATTTTATTCAATAGTTAATAAATTAACATGAACTTTAAATAATTAATTATTTTTCAATTCTTAATTACTAAATAATTAATTTCATATTTTATAAAAAAACACTTTAAAATAATTGTGAATAGTGCTACAATAGGTTTGACAATATTGGGGGAGGTGAAATTTTAATGGCTTACAAAATAACAGATGCATGTATAAGCTGCGGAGCATGCGAACCGGAATGCCCGGTAGGCGCAATTTCTGCCGGTGATGATAAATATGTGATTGATCCTGCAACTTGTATTGACTGCGGAGCATGCGCTGGCGTATGCCCTGTGGAAGCTCCTCAACAGGACTAATAGTATTAACATAAAAGGGACAGTTTTTTTATTGATTATTCAATAAAAAAACTGTCCCTTTTATAATCTCATCCTTTAAAGCTTCATATCATCGATTGAATTTAAATATTCTTTAATTTTTGATGCTACAGTATTAATTGTATTTTCTTCGAAGGGACTTTTTAAATTTCCTGTTTTTATTATTTCAAGGAAGGATTGGCTTCCGCCTGCTTCACATATTTTTAAATAATCCTCCCAAGCTTTTTTTCTGTCTTCATTAAATCTTAACCAATACTGATATGAGCATATTTGCGCAAGTGTATAATCAATGTAATAAAAAGGAGATGCAAAAATATGTCCTTGCTTAAACCAATAGGTTCCTTTATCTAAAAATTCATTATCATCATAATCCTTATATGGGGTATACTTTCTTTCAATATCTCTCCATACCTTTTTTCTTTCATCAGGAGTCATATTCGGATTATCATATACAACATGCTGAAATTCGTCAACCGATACTCCGTATGGTATAAATGATAAGGAATCAGACAAATGGAAAAACTTAAATTTGTCCGTATCCTCTTCAAAGAATAATTCCATCCAAGGCCAGGTTATAAATTCCATGCTCATGGAATGGATTTCAGCAGCTTCGGATGTGGGAAAACTATATTCGGGGGCATCATAATTCCTGCTTCGGAATGTTTGGAATGCATGACCTGCTTCATGAGTAACAACGGTTACATCATCCTGGGTTCCGTTAAAGTTTGCAAATATAAACGGAGAGTTGTAATCGTGCAGGAATGTGCAGTAACCTCCTGCCTGCTTGTTTGGCTTTGTTTCAAGATCAAATAAATCTCTGTCAATCATGAAGTTTATAAACTCGCCGGTTTCAGGGGATAGCTCCTCATACATTTTTTGTGCACGCTCCATTATCCATTCTTTGTTTCCTTTTGGAGCAGGATTTCCTGATATGAAATTCAACAGAATATCATAATACTTAAACTTATCCGCACCTATACGCTTTGCCTGTCTTTCCCTTAATTCATTTGAAATAGGCACTATATAATTCAATACATGTTCTCTGAATTTTTGCACATCTTTTGCATTGTAATCGGATCTTCCCATTCTTAAATATCCAAGCTGGGTAAAGTTATTAAATCCTAATTTTATGGCTATTTCGTTTCTGACCTTTACTAACTTGTCATAAATTAAGTCAAATTTAGCTACATTTTCTTTAAAGAAGCTGCTCCACTTTTCATAAGCTTCTTTTCTTACTTTACGGTCTTTTGATTCCATATAGGGCTGCATTTGTGACAAGTTCAAAGATTTACCGTCATAATCTATCTTAGCGGAGGAAATAAGTTTATCATATTCGCTTATAAGCTTGTTTTCTTCCTGCATAAGCGGAATTGCTTCATCAGAAAATGATTTAATTTCCATTTCAGCCAAAGTAACAAGCTGAGGATAGATTTTTTCTTTTAATTCTTCTGTAAATTTTGAATTTAACAATGCTTTGTAAAATTCAACTCTCAAACCGTGAAATTTAGGTGATGTCATATCCATATAGTCCTTTTCGGCATCATAAAATTCATCGGCTGTATTGATTGAATTTCTGATATAAACAAGTTGACACATTGTTTCAACTTCTCTTGACAAAGCATTTATTTTTTTAATGAATAAATACTGTTCATCGGCAGTTGCTGAGTTATTGAAATCGTTAATTAAATTTAAATACTGTTTTCGGATATTATCATAATCCGGTCTTACATATTCATAATCATTAAATTTCATATTCCACCTCACCTTTTTATAAATTGGTTTACTATTCCAATTCCTATCAAATCTATCCTTAAGTATACTGTGTATTCAAGGATAGATAGTTATATTATAACAAATACTGTTAAATATACAAGAACGACTTTCGTTTTAGCGTATATATTTGCAAGAAAATCAGTGGACAGACCGGAATGCCTGCCCGGTGTGCTTAAAAAATTACATTGCAGTTGATTATCATGATATGATATAATGTGCTAAACACTGAAATTAAAGGATAAACTTATGAAAAACATGATTGTTAAAGTGCTGAAAAACAGTATAGCCGAAGAATTGGAAATAGAGCCCGGCGATGAGCTTTTAACGGTGAACAATTCCAAAATAAAGGATTACATAGATTATAAATATCAAATTTCCGACGATTTAGTTTTTATTGACATTAAAAAGAAAGACGGAGAAATCTGGGGGCTTGAAATTGAAAAAGAATATGATGAGGATATAGGAATTGTATTTGAGAATCCCCTTATGGACAATATAAAGGTTTGTTCCAATAAGTGTATATTTTGCTTTATTGACCAAATGCCCAAGGGCATGAGAAAAACTCTTTATTTAAAGGATGATGACACAAGATTATCTTTTTTGTATGGAAATTTTATAACTCTAACAAATTTATCCGATGATGAAATTGATAGAATTATCAAGTATAAAATAAGTCCCATTAAGGTTTCTGTACACACCACCGATTCAGAACTCAGAAAATATATGATGGGCAACGATAAGGATATTGATATCCTTGAATACTTAAAAAAGCTTATTGATGCCAATATAACGGTTGATTGCCAGATAGTCTTGGTAAGGGACGTAAATGACAAGGAACAGCTTAACAAGACTGTTAATGATTTGTCAAAACTTTACCCGGGGCTGAGAAGTGTTGCTGTTGTACCTGTAGGGCTTACTAAATACAGAGAGAAACTTATAGAGCTTAAACCCTTTGATAAAGAAAGTGCCTTGGAAGTTGTAAATCAGGTAACTGAATTGCAGAATAAACTGCTCAAAAAAATAGGCACCAGATTTATATTTATAGCAGATGAATTTTATATTTTAAGCGGGAATGACTTTCCTTCTTATGAAGATTATGAAGATTTTGACCAATTAGAAAATGGTATTGGCATGTGCAGGCTGTTTAAAAGCCAGGTGGAGGAAACAGTAAAAAAGATTAAATATAAAAAAATATTAAAAGATGAAGTTACTTTTGTAACAGGCGTTGCCGCCTATGAATTGATGGTAGAATTATCAAAAATAATAATGAAAAGAATTGACGTAAAAATAAATGTTGTAAGTATTATAAATAATTATTTTGGTGACAGAATAACCGTATCGGGACTTACAACAGGAAAAGATATCATGGGGCAGCTTAAAGGAAAAGATTATAAAAACCTCATTCTGCCAAGAAATATGATTAATGACAATTTGTGTATGTTAGATGATATGGTAATTGAAGATTTGGAAAGAGAATTAAATACTAAGGTTGAAATTTGCGATGTAGATGGAGACTCTTTGATTGGTTTAATTGTTAAATAAACGGAGGATGAAAATGGGAAGACCTATAGTAACGATTGTTGGCAGACCAAATGTGGGTAAGTCAACACTTTTTAATAGAATTGCCGGAAAGAGAATATCCATTACGGAAGATACTCCCGGTGTTACGAGAGACAGGATTTACGCTGAATGCGAATGGCTTGATTATTACTTTACGCTGATAGATACGGGAGGAATCGAGCTTAATACCGCAGACACAATTTTTGCCCAGATGCGCATTCAAGCTGAAATAGCTATAGATATGGCAGATGTTGTGTTGTTTATGGTGGACGGCAAGGAAGGCGTTACGGCTGCCGATACTGAAGTTGCGCAAATGCTTAGAAAGGCAAATAAAGAAATAATACTTGTTGTTAACAAAATGGATAGATTTGTAAATGAGGACAACATCTATGAATTCTATAACTTGGGTTTGGGAGAACCGGTGCCCGTATCCTCGTCCGAAGCATTGGGGATAGGAGATTTGCTGGATGAAATAATTTCAAAATTCGATGAAACCATGAATACGGATGAAGAGGATGAAAGCATAAAGATTGCGGTAATCGGAAAGCCCAATGCAGGCAAGTCCTCCGTCATCAACAGAATAATAGGCGAAGAAAGGGTAATTGTAAGCAACATTCCCGGCACGACAAGGGATGCCATAGATACGAAATTTGAAAGCAACGGTAAAAAATATACGCTTATTGATACCGCCGGCATACGAAAAAAGAGCAAGGTTTCTGAAACCGTTGAAAAGTATAGTGTATTAAGAGCATTTACCGCAGTGGAGAGAGCAGATATATGTATTTTGGTAATTGATGCAGACAAGGGAGTAACAGACCAGGATATCAGGATTGCGGGATATTCTCATGACAACAATAAGGGTATGGTTATCGTAGTTAATAAATGGGACCTTATTGAAAAGGACAATAGTACTTTCAAGGAATTTACCGAAAATATAAGACAAAAATTAGCGTATGCCACGTATGCTCCCATTATGACCGTATCAGCCCTCACGGGACAGAGAGTTAACAAAATCCTTGATGTTGTTGATGAAGTATTCGGTTTCAGAAATTTAAGAATTTCTACGGGCGTATTGAATGATATTCTTACGGAAGCAGTTCTCATGAATCAGCCTGCTACCGTAAAGGGAAAAAGACTTAAAATTTATTACGGAACGCAGGTTGCCGTAAATCCACCTAAATTTCTTATTTTTGTAAATGATAAGGAAATAGTTCATTTTTCATATGAAAGATACATAGAAAATAAAATCAGAGAATCATTTGAATATAAAGGAACACCGATTGTTATTGAATTCAGGAACAGAAGCGAAAAAAATTAAGGTAGGGGGACACACCTCTTTCTTTGGGGAGAATCTATTGGGTCAGAGGAATGTCCCCGTCATGAGGGGCAGAATTCGGAGGTATTATGAAATTTATTTTAATTGGTATTATATCATATTTTATAGGCAACATATCATTTGCATACATATTAGGAAAAATATTTACAAAAAAAGATGTCAGAGATTACGGAAGCGGCAATGCAGGTGCCACAAATGCCATAAGAGCGTTCGGCAAGAAAATAGGTGTGTTGGTTTTTGCAGGAGATGTTTTTAAAGGAGTAATCGCAGTAATTTTAGGAAGATATTTTGCGGGACAGACAGGTGCTTATATAGCAGGTGCTTTTGTAATAATAGGACACAATTGGCCGGTTCTTCTTAATTTCAGGGGAGGAAAGGGAGTTGCCACAACTATAGGAGTAATGGTATTTGTAAATATTTATCTTACATTGCTATGTGTTGCATTTGGAGTGTTGGTTATTATTATTACGAGAACAGTTTCTATTGGTTCCATATTAGGCATGGCATTTGCACCTATTGTGGCAATTATATTTGTTCATCCATTTGATACAGAACTTTTTTTGTTTTGTTTATTCGTTGCGAGCATGTCCATTTACAGACATAAGGACAATATTAAACGGCTGATAAAGGGAAACGAAAATAAATTTTAGGAGATGGTGTTTTGAAAAAAAATATTACGCTGCTTGGGGGAGGAAGCTGGGGTACGGCACTTTCCAAGCTTCTTTCGGAAAACGGACACAAAGTAACCGTGTGGCTGAGAGATGATAATCAGTGCAGAGAATTAACCTATACGAGAGTTAACAAAAAATATTTGCCTAAGGTTAAAATACCGGAAAATATATTATTTACTTCAAATATAAATGAAGCTGTTAAGGATGCAGAAATACTGCTGTTAGTGACACCTACCCAAATGATCAGGGGAGTATTAAAGCAAATAAAGGATGAATATAAAGAAAATAAAATTATCATAAATGCATCCAAGGGTATTGAAATAGGCACTATGAATTTAGTTTCAGACATTGTTAATGAAGAAACCAAAAACTCTGAATTTGCGGTTTTATCGGGACCCTCTCACGCGGAGGAAGTAGGACTGTCGATGCCTACGGCAATAACCATTGCCTGCAACAATAAAGATGTTGCCGAAGCAATTCAGGATATATTCATGTCCTCGTATTTTAGAGTTTACACTAATGAAGATGTAATCGGTGCAGAGTTAGGCGGAGCGCTTAAAAATATTATAGCCTTAGGTGCGGGAATATCAGACGGAGTAGGCTACGGCGACAATGCAAAAGCAGCCCTTATGAACAGAGGAATCGTGGAAATAGCAAGGCTTGGAATTGCCATGGGAGCCGATGTGCACACATTTTACGGTCTTTCCGGAATCGGCGATTTAATAGTTACCTGTACCAGCAAGCATTCAAGAAACTGGAATGCAGGCTATCTCATAGGTCAAGGCTTAACAAAGGATGAAGCAATTAAAAAAATCGGAATGGTTGTCGAAGGGATTCCTACCACCTATGCAGCCTATGAATTGTCCAAAAAATTAAAGGTGGATATGCCAATAGTGAATGCCATGTACGATGTTTTGGAAAACAGCGCTGATGTAAAAGAAACGGTAAACAAATTAATGCTCAGAGACAAAAAAGAAGAAAAGCTATAGAAAAAAATTCATGGGACAGTGGAGATATACCTCGCTGTCCCATTTTGCAATGAAAAATTGATATTCTTATGATATGTTGTAAGCATGAAGGAGGCGACTAAATGTTAGTTTTTTACTGCTCAATGTTAGAGAGTGATTCCGAAAAGGATAGAATGGCTGGAATATATGAGAAATATAAGCTTAAGTTTCTCAAGATTGCATTGAATATTACTCACAATCAGGCATTAGCCGAAGATGCTGTACATAATACATTTGTTGCAATTATTAAGCAAAAAGAAAAATATTTTAATTTATATGGTAGTGATTTTCTCTATTCAACCGTTATAATTGTGAGGAATAAATGTATAGATCTACTTAGGAAAGAAAAACAATATTCAAATATACCGATGGAAGAATTAGAAATTTATATAGGTTCGGAAGATTTTTCTGTAGAAGATCACATTGTTCTTTCATCAGAATACGAAGCGTTATTGAGATACTTAGAAAGAATTGATGAAATAAGCAGTCAAATCCTTATAATGAAATACGAACAAGGATTTTCATATAAGGAAATAGGTGAGAGATTGAACATGACATCATCACACGTGCAAACTCGTATTTATCGTGCAAAAGAAAAACTCAAGAAACTCATGCGTGAAGAAAGGAGCGAAGAAGCATGGATAAAAAACAAGTAGAAGAAGCTATTTTTGAGGCTTTGTTGCGTCAAGCGGTTATTGATAAATACCATGCTGAAATTGAAGCTATTCCTTCAAGTACAGAGTTATCGCAAGAAATTTCATTCACTCCCGAATTTGAATTTCGTATGAAGAAATTATTTGCATATGAACGTAGAAAGATACTTATAAATACCATATCTATGTATTCTAAAAGAATTGCTTCCATTTTTATAATTTCAATAGCTATAATGTTTGGAATTTTATTTTTACACCCAGAGGTCAGAGCTGCAACTAACAAGGCTATTGTGGAATTGTACAAAAAGTTTACATCAATTATTTTTATTGGAGAGCCTTCTGAAGTTGATAAAAAGGATTGGTACCCGGTGTATCTTCCTGATGGATATTACGAAAATTCCGTTGAGGATCTTGGAAAAGTAACATATATTGAGTTTATAAATGACAAAGGTGAAAAAATCCGTTTTTCGTATAGAGCTGAAGGTAGCACATCCAATCTATCAATTGATAATGAAAATCATATAATAGAGAATATAAAGGTTAATGAAAATATGGGTTATAGTGCAATTGCATTAACTGAAGAATTTGAAAATGGAGTTATTTGGACAATAGACGGATTTAAGCTTGATTTATGGAGTCGTTTATCGATAACGGAGATAAAAAAAATTGCCGAATCAGTCTCTGAAAAAAATAAATAAAAGTTTTTTTATAATTATGTAGTGAAAATGTCTTTTCAAACGATTATATAGTGAAGGTGAAAAACCTATCTAAATTTGAAAGGATTTGTTGAAAGATTTTCGTTAACTGATGGGCAAAAAGAAGTAGCAGTAGAGACAGATTTGAGTAACAATCATGTTGTGGTGAGAGGTAAAGAAGGGCAACAAATATCTATTAACGCAACAACGATAAGCAAATATACAGAATCTCTTTATTCTTATGTCAAAACCTTTGGTTCGCCTAACAAATGGAAGTTAAATAGACCAAAATATCATGGAGAGCCATCAGAAGGAACTTATTATTTTAAGACTGACGAAACTAATGATAACGAAGATGATTTAGATGAATATAGAAAAACTGTTAATACTATTGCGGGACTTGAAGAAGATTTGGAGGCTTTAGTTGGCATTACTGTAATGTTAGCAAGTTTTACAACAGGGTTTTTAATTGGTAGCGGTGGCATTGGTTTTGGCGCAGCTGTAGCTGCATATTTAGCAGCTTTGGGTTATGGAGTTGCTGCGGAGCAAAAAGCTAATGAAATAGGGTTAAACAAGACGAGGCGTATAATTATTATTTTGAAGTTTTTTATAATTCAGATGTATATTACTAAAGTTATTTATAAAAACTACTTACTAAAATTTTTATAAAGTGTTAAAATGGCCATCGGTATTGTATAATTATATTGATGGCCTTGTTTATAACTAATAGAGTAATGTTATTTGTATATTTAAATTTTTCATTCAGCTTTGAAATGAAATCGTGCAATATAACAATTAATCACCAGAAAGGGGAAGAAAATGTCTAATATAAAAATATATATTGGTAAAATAACACTTTTAGCAATTTTAATTTTATTTTACTGTAAATCATATTTAGCTTTTCCCAATGTTTTTATAAAACAAGAATTATTGTATAGCATATTTATTGCAATATTTCAATATGTAGGAGCCGGGATAATTTTCGCAAAGATGGTAGGGTTAAACTGGAGTGAAACGCTATTATGGACACAATTACCAACATTAGCTGCTATTTTGTTTCATTATAGTATTGATTATAGTAGCGTGCTTTTCAGCACAAAAACAGTGCAGTTTTATTTTATGTATATCTTGGTGTTGCCATTGATATCTGCCTTATCTTGCTTTGTTTATTATAAATATTCATAATGCTAAATAAGAAAATAATTGTTAAAGAAGAGTATTATGCAGAAGCATGACTCTACATATGATGTTAATTAAGCACGACAAGGTGCGGGTTACAAGGGGACAGGACAGGGTTATTGACAAATACAATTCTGTTCTCTTTTTTTAATTTTTTGGTATTCTGGAGCATTATGAAATACATTTTATTTATATCTTGGGGCATTCAAGAAACTGGAATGCAGGCTATCTCATAGGTCAAAGCTTAACGAAGGATGAAGCAATTAAAAAAATCGGAATGGTTGGGATTCCTACTACCTATGTAGCCTATGAACTGTCCAAAAAACTAAAGGTGGATATGCCCATAGTTGTTCTTTCATCAGAATACGAAGCGTTATTGAGATACTTAGAAAGAATTGATGAAATAAGCAGTCAAATCCTTATAATGAAATACGAACAAGGATTTTCATATAAGGAAATAGGTGAGAGATTGAACATGACATCATCACACGTGCAAACTCGTATTTATCGTGCAAAAGAAAAACTCAAGAAACTCATGCGTGAAGAAAGGAGCGAAGAAACATGGATAAAAAACAAGTAGAAGAAGCCATTTTTGAGGCTTTGTTGCGTCAAGCAGTTATTGATAAATACCATGCTGAAATTGAAGCTATTCCTTCAAGGGAAGAGTTATCGCAAGAAATTTCATTCACTCCAGAATTTGAATTTCGTATGAAGAAATTATTTGCATATGAACGTAGAAAGATAATTATAAATACGATATCTATGTATTCTAAAAAAATTGCTTCTGTTTTTATAATTTCAATAGCTATAATGTTTGGAATTTTATTTTTACATCCTGAGGTCAGAGCTGCAACTAACAAAGTTATTATGGAATTGTATAAAAAGTTTACGTCAATTATTTTTATTGGAGAGCCTTCTGAAGTTGATAAAAAGGATTGGTACCCGGTGTATCTTCCTGATGGATATTACGAAAATTCCGTTGAGGATCTTGGAAAAGTAACATATATTGAGTTTATAAATGACAAAGGTGAAAAAATCCGTTTTTCGTATAGAGCTGAAGGTAGCACATCCAATCTATCAATTGATAATGAAAATCATATAATAGAGAATATAAAGGTTAATGAAAATATGGGTTATAGTGCAATTGCATTAACTGAAGAATTTGAAAATGGAGTTATTTGGACAATAGACGGATTTAAGCTTGATTTATGGAGTCGTTTATCGATAACGGAGATAAAAAAAATTGCCGAATCAGTCTCTGAAAAAAATAAATAAAAGTTTTTTTATAATTATGTAGTGAAAATGTCTTTTCAAACGATTATATAGTGAAGGTGAAAAACCTATCTAAATTTGGAAGGATGCGATACCAATGAAGAATGTAAAAAATGCTAAAAATACTTATCACATACAGCATTAAATGTAATTATGGGAAAAACATATGTCGATAAGTTAGGTAAAAATCCAAAAGAATGGAGCTCATTTAATGACAAAGCTGAAAGCCATAATTTCTATGGAATTATTAACATACAAAAGAAACAAGATAAATTATTTCATCTTATTAACTTTAACGGTTTATATAGGAATTGGATATTATCATTACTTAAGGGCTGATTATATTGAGGCAGGACAAATGCTGCAGTCATCATCATATATCAATATGGCAGCCTCCTTGTTGGGCTTATTTTTTGGTGTCATAATTGCACGTAGTGAAAAAAGGGTAAACTTTCATGAGATACTTAGCTCTTTGCCAGGAGACAACATAAGACCTTATGGCAAAATCATATCGTGGCTTGTATTAAATTTAATAATAAATTTAGTAGCTTATATTGAGGTTCTTATTTATTTTGGAATAGCAGGAACTGAATTTCTGCTTTTCAAAAAAGATATTTTTATTTATATTGCTGTATATTGGTCGGGAGCTTTATTTGTTGCAGGAATTTTAGGATATTTTATTAAAGTTGTATTTTCATATAAATGGTGGAATATAGCTTTAATATTTATTGTATGGATTTTAATATCACCTTTTAACATATTGTTTTCATCTATTATACCTAAAGATATTTTGAATTATATAAATTTAGGAGAAAATTTTATTGTAATGAATTATGATGACTACTTAGGTCTGAATATTGCACCTTCATCAGTAATGAAGATAATTGCATTTTCTCTGCTCGCAATGTGCTTTCTTCAGGGAGGACTTCTTATGAAAAAGTATAAAAATTATAATATAATGGAACGTAATATCTATTTTACGCTCATGATAATTACTATTATATTTTTTTGCGTATCATTTAATAAGCGATATGAGCCATATATACAAAAATTAGAGGATGCCGAATATTATAGCAATGAAGTGAAAAATATATATTACGATGATGCATCTGTTACTCATGGGCTGAAGGCTGAGTCCTATAACATTAGGATTTCTTTTGAAAAGCTTGAGTTAAGATACACAGCAGATGTAAGGTTAAGTAAAAATAATAAAAGCGTTCTACCCTTTACATTGTATCATGGATTGAATGTATCTTCCGTGAAAATAAACGGAGAACATGCTGAGTTTAAAAGAGAAGGTGATTGGATATATGTCCAATCGAAAAAGGACTTGGAAACATTAGACATTTCATTTCAGGTCAGCGGCAATACAGGTGATTTGTGTCCTATAACAGAAAGTTCCTTCTTTTTGTCTCCAACATTTCCTTGGTATCCTGTTCCGGGTATATTTTTAATAGCTGAAAAAAGCTTTTATAATTATGAGGCAGAATTCAAAAATGTGCATTTAAATGAGCCTGCGGAATTTTATATAGCTATAGATAATAAGGACTTAGTATTCAGCAATATTGAAAAAGTAGGTCAAAATGAATTTTACGGTTTCAGCAAGGGGGTGGGACTGTTCAGTGGAATGTTGATTCCTAAAGAAATTGATGGAAAAAAGTATTTAGTACCTCCGGACAGAACAAATATAATAAAATCATCCGTACCTATAATCGAAAGAAAAATTAATTTTATTGCTGATATTATTGATAGACCAGTAAGAAATATACCTGAAACAATATGCGTTAAGCCTTTGTACTCATTCTATCCGAAGTATAAATTGATATATACTGAAGATTGCTTGTTTGTAAGCAATAATTTGAGAAGCTTATCGGTCATAACAGATATCAAAGGTGTTTTCAGAGCATTTTTCTGGAATGATGTTTACACAACAGCTGATGATACTCATGGTCATGTTTTTGAAATGATGTTTGAATTTATTGAAGAAAAAAATGAAAATGCTGCATTATTTAAATATGCCTCAATAGAAGAAAATGAAATTAATAAATATAATGGGTTTTTAGTAAGCTTATCAAAAAATTCAATGGATTTATTTGATGAAAATTATGAAGGATTGGAAAGATTAGTAAAAATAATGTATAATAAAGTTGAACGAGAGCCTGACACCACAATAGACGTATGGCTTGATACTATTGAAGAAATTAAAACAGGAGATTTATAATGGATAACTTAGTAATAAGAAATATCAAAAAATCATTTCAAAATATAAGAGCATTAAATTGTATAAATTTAGATATTGAGAGAGGGGTCTTCGGTCTATTGGGTGAAAATGGAGCCGGAAAAACTACATTGATGCGTATTATTGCTACTGTTTTAGAGCCTGATGAAGGAGAAATTTGCTTTGGTGATATCGTATGGTGCAAGCACCCGGATAAGGTCAGACAAATGATAGGATACTTGCCCCAAGAATTCGGCATATTTAAAAACATAACCTCACTTGAATGTATGGAATATATAGGATATTTAAAAGGAATTGAAAGTAAAAACAATGTGAGAGAACAGGCAGAGCAAATATTGAAGGATGTTAATTTATACGAGTACAAGGACAGGAAGGTGGGTACATTTTCAGGAGGAATGAAGCGAAGATTAGGAATTGCTCAGGCATTGCTAAACAATCCGTTAATAATTATAGTAGATGAGCTTACATCAGGCTTAGATCCGGAAGAGCGTATTCATTTTAGAAATTTATTGAGAATTTTGGGCAAGGACCATATTGTTTTGCTGTCAACACATATTGCAGCAGATATTGAAGCTACATGCCAAGCTTTAGCCGTGATAAGAAATGGTCATGCTGTTCAGTTCAATTCGTTGGCAGAGCTGACCGATATTGCTGAAAATAAGGTGTGGATATGGCAGGTGGATACGGAGAATTATAATAAAATAGATAAAAAATTTAAAATTATTTCCACAAAGACCTTAAATAATAAAATCGAGCTTAGAATTATATCACATATAAAACCAAATCATGACGCTTTAAAAGCACAGCCCACTGTTGAGGAGGGATACCTTGTATGGAACATGGAGCAAAAAAATATTCAATATTGATTGATATAAAAAACATGGGAATATTTTTTTGCGTTCCTGTGATAATTATGGCATTATGCGGAACATATATTGTTTTTGCCAAATATGAATTCAGTGAGCCTATTATAATGCTTAGAAAGGGTTTCGGCATATTTCCGATAATAGGAATATCCATATGGATTTATTATATTTTTGAAGATTTGCTTGATTCCAACGGCAAGGAATTATTACTATCCATGCCTTATAATGATATTGATTACGGACTTTTCAGAATAATTAAATTAACTTTAGTATATGTTATAATGTTTTATGTTTTTTTGTTTGCAATACTGGTTTTGACTTTAGAAAGAAATTATGTTTTTCAATTTCAGGACATATATTTTCCGATTTTATCTATATTTTTTTATTCCGGATTTTCTTTTCTTACCGCCGTTATTGCGAAAAATAATCTTATTTCATTTACTGTTTTAGGAGTATTTTCCGTATTCATGTATTCTACCAGAGGTGGTGTGTCAGCTTGCATTTACCCGTTTCAATGGAGCAATCCAAATCCATACTATAATCCTGCCATAGTCGCTTTAGCCCTTATAGCCGCAACAGCAGCATTGTATGCATCAGCTAACTTCTTTTTTAATAACAGAGAGTTCTTGATGAAATAGTGACAGAGAAGTAACAAGGAAACAGAAGCTTCCTTCAATGAATAAGAATAATTGTTTTTGGTGTCTTCGCTAAGCTTGTTCTGTCCCGATTTAAGTATTGCTTGTACATATTAAAGCCTGGATATGTATTCTAAAAGAATTGCTTCTGTTTTTATAATTGCAATAGCTGTTATGTTTGGAATTTTATTTTTACACCCAGAGGTCAGAGCTGCAACTAACAAGGCTATTGTGGAATTGTACAAAAAGTTTACATCAATTATTTTTATTGGAGAGCCTTCTGAAGTTGATAAAAAGGATTGGTACCCGGTGTATCTTCCTGATGGATATTACGAAAATTCCGTTGAGGATCTTGGAAAAGTAACATATATTGAGTTTATAAATGACAAAGGTGAAAAAATCCGTTTTTCGTATAGAGCTGAAGGTAGCACATCCAATCTATCAATTGATAATGAAAATCATATAATAGAGAATATAAAGGTTAATGGAAATATGGCTTATAGTGCGATTGCATTAACTGGTGATTTTGAAAATGGAGTCATTTGGACAATAGACGGATTTAAGCTTGATTTATGGAGTCGATTATCGATAACGGAGATAAAGAAAATTGCCGAATCAGTATCTGAAAAAAATAAATAAAATTTTTTTATTATGTAGTGAAAATGTCTTTTTAAACGATTATATAATGAAGGTAAAAAACCTATCTAAATTTGAAAGGATGCGATACCAATGAAGAATGTAAAAAATGCTATGTTTCTTGTAGCTATACTGCTTTTAATTATGTCTAATGTTTCAGTGCTTGCACAAACACCGTCAAATTCACTTAGAGAAAGTAATGTTAAAATGCCTATTGCTCCACAGTGGACAAACGTTAATAACATTTGGCTTGATATATATTTTGACGATGGACAAGCGGAATGTTCAGGAATTATTGCAGGTGTCTCCGGTACATCAAACATGTCTGCAACATTCAAATTAGAGCGAAAGGGTATATTAGGATGGTCTCATGAAAAATCTTGGGATAAAAGTTCAAGCAATGATACACTAACGTTTTATGGAACAGATGCTGTATCAAAGGGTACCTATCGTTTATCAGTTACTGCAAAGGTAACAAAGAATGGTGTAACAGAAACAGTTAGTACGAGCGTTGAAAGCAAATATTAACTGAGAAAAGGAAGAAGATGAGTCTATGTGTGATATTAGTAAATAATTATAAGGGAGGATTTTATTATGTTATATAAAAGGGATAAAAGGTTTGTACTAACAAAACTTATTACGCTACTTTTATTATTAACAATGTGCTTACAACCAATTACTTATGCTTCTCAAGAAGAATTATCAATTAAAAACTTAAGTACTAAATCCGGTAAGGAATGTATCAATCAGCTACAACAATTCGGATTGAAATTACCAGAAGCTTATAGTGATCCGACTATAGCTGAAGAGGCAGTAAAAGTAATTGTAAACGACCTATATATGGGGATATTAAATGAAGATGCAATTCCGTACAGTTATACAGAATTGGTGAAATTAGCAAATCAAATAATGGGTATTGCACAGAAACACGATGCTACGTTTGCTGCTGGCTATTCTCTTGTGAACAGTACAGTTATAGGTAGTTGGAACAATTCATATCTAAATTATAATTGCTATGGTTATTCAATAGGGAAACATGTACTAGTGAATCCAGGATATCATTCTGGTCAACCTTTTTCTATGAGTTTATCAATTTCTCAAATGGCTGATTTAGTTATTGATGATTTGGATGCACTTGGGTATTGGGCACGGAAAGTAACTACTAAACCAACAACTTTAGCGTCATGGGAGAATTTGATTTGTATTCGTAAAGGTAGTATTGACTATCACTTTATGCGTGGTAATACGGTTAATAGTTGGGCACATAAACCAGGAAAAACTAATCCACTGTTATGGAATTATACTTCTCCAGGTTATACTGTATGGACAAATGAATATTCTGCATATAATGAGAGTCATCAGGGCACTACAAGTTATGTTAGCACAATTTACTATATTCGTTATTGGTTAAAAGATGGACCTGGCCCTCAGCCTTATTCAATAACGTCTCTATTCTAGTATGAGTACATTATACAAAAAAACAATTTTAGTAATATGCGTTTACATCATAGTTGGAATGTTGTTAATTAGTTGTCAGAGCCAGGATAAAAAAATCGCTATTCCACCTATAGAAATATGGAATGAAACTAAATTGACTAAATTGATGTATAGCAGGGTTTTTATTGTAAATAAAGAAAGCGATAAGGTGCAAATTAGAGATTTTTTATCAACTGCTCAACCAACAAATTTGGATATTTATGACTCTTCAAATCCTTTCGTATTTGAGATTCAAATACAGTATGGTACCAATAACGAAGAACAATACTGGAGAGTGCATGAAGTTAATGGAGAATATTTTTTAAAAGATGCAATAGGAAACACTTGGAAGACAAATGGCGAATTTTTTATGATGTTAGAAAAGCTGTACAATTAATTAGTTATTGTAGATAAGTTAGGAATTACCATATTACAGAGAGAATATAAAGGTTTAAGATAATATGGTTTGTGTTTCAACCGCACTAACTTATAAATTTAGGTTGACAATGGGACTGGGTCTCTGACGCTTAATTGTTTCTAAGATGAAATAGTTAAGAGACCCCACTGTCCCAAACAATTTAACGCTTTTTGGAAGGGAGTTAAAGCTTTGAAAAATAGAGTAAAAATATTATTTATGTATGTCAAGGGGATGGGGTTGCTGTCATATAATTATTTCTAATAAAATAAAAGAGAACGGACTATTGATAAAATACAATTCTGTTCTCTTTTTTATTTTTTTTGGAATAAAGAAGTTGAACAAGGCATATAAATTAATTGTATACGATAGTGCATATTTGCAAGGGGAGGGATTATTATCACTAATTTAGATATATATGAGGATATAGCTAAAAGAACCAAGGGTGAGATATACTTGGGGGTTGTAGGACCGGTAAGAACCGGCAAATCAACGTTCATAAGAAAATTTTCGGAAAATGTGATGCTGCCCAATATAGTGGATGAGTATACTAAAGAAAGGGCGAAGGATGAAATGCCTCAAAGCGGTACAGGCAAGACTGTAACAACCACAGAGCCAAAATTTGTACCCGGTGAAGCAGTGATGGTTACTTTTAATAACAACATAAAAGCAAAATTAAGGCTTATTGATTGCGTAGGGTATATGATTCCCGGTGCTATCGGAAATATGGAAGGCGAAGTACCGAGGCTTGTTAGCACTCCCTGGAATGAAGACCCCATACCCTTTGCGGAAGCAGCAGAAATTGGAACAAAGAAAGTAATCAACGATCATTCCACAATCGGAGTATTGGTAACGACCGACGGAAGCATAACAGATATTGGCAGGGACAATTACATAATGGCGGAAGAAAGAGTTGTAAAGGAACTGAAAGAAATAAACAAGCCTTTTGTTATTATTTTAAATACCACTCATCCCAATAATGAAAATACGGTTGCCTTATCTTCTCAGTTAAGGGAAAAATATGATGCTCCGGTATTGATTGTTGACTGCATGAATTTAAAAACAGAAGATATTGAAGAGGTTTTGGAAAATGTACTTTATGAATTTCCAATCAGGGAAATCAATGTGGATCTTCCCAAATGGTTTGACGGTCTGTCATATGATTATTCGATGAAGAGAGACTTAATCAACATACTAAGGGATGATTTCGAAGAATGCTACAAGTTAAGCGATTTTAATGCTGAAAATATTTTTTCTGAAGAAAATGACTATGTTGAAGATTATTATGTAAAGGATATTGAACTTGGAACCGGTACAATTAATTTAAAAATTGATTTAGACAATTCCTATTACTACAAGGTAATAAGCGAGCTTTCCGGGGAAGAAATTACGGGAGAACACCAAATTCTCAAGCTGATTGGCGATTTGTCAAAAACAAGGAAGAATTACAGCCGTGTTGAGGCAGCTATCAATGATGCGAAAACAAAAGGCTATGGATATGTAACTCCTACGGTGGCGGATATGATGGTTGAATCACCGGAGGTTTTCAAGGAAGGCAGCAGATACGGAATAAAAATAAAGGCACAAGCGCCATCCTTGCATATATTCAGTGCCAATGTCAATACAGAAGTATCGCCTGTAATAGGAAGCAAGGCTCAAAGCGAGGATTTAATGGTTTATCTGACAGACCAAATGAAAGAAAATCCTCAGAGTATATGGGAAGCTGAAATGTTTGGCAAATCCCTTTCAAGCCTTGCGGAGGAACAACTGAATTCCAAGCTTACGGCAATGCCTGACAATGCACGTAAAAAACTGAAAAAAACAATTGAAAAAATAGTAAATGACGGTCAGGGAAGCATAATATTCCTGATTATTTGACAATAGCAATTTGTGTATAATTCAAAACAGATTTTCTGTTTCGTTCAAAACGAAATATGAAAATCTATTTTTTTTGATATAAAACATAATTTTATGTCATATATATTGAATTATTTTAATAATCATTGTAATATTTATTGAAAAACAGGTATATATAACTTGCAAAATTAATGAAAATTATGTTATAATGTGATTATTATTCAAGAAGTTGCAAAACTTATATTAAGAAATCTGGAGCTTGAAAGTGGCAAGAAAAAATTTTGGTTTAAAAAATTTCTTTCTTTCTTTTGTAATTGTTGTTATAGCCATTTATGTATTTCAAAATTTTAAGGTTTCCGCAGATTTCATGGTGGCAGAAAACGGAATTTTGGAGGATGTTATTAAGGCTGAAGGAATTGTTGTTAAGGATGAAAAAATGTATGGTGCATCCCTTGATGGCAGTGTATTATATTATTGTGAAGAAGGTATGAAAATAAAGGAAGGTCAGCTGATTGCAGATATAAATACAAATGTCGACGCTGCCGAAGTAAACAAGCAAATTGCAGAAATTCAATCTGCCATAGACAATTTTGAAAATAACGATGAACAGTCTTTACAAAAAGAAAATTTCACTGCTAATCAAAATGAAATTCAATTAAGCATATTGAACAACGATTTGCAAAACATGTATAAAATAGTTGGACAAGTGAATAATAATGATATGTCTTTTTATAACAATACATATGCGGATTATTCAGTCGCTCAGCTCAAAGAAATGAAAAACAGCCTTATGGAGAGCGTTTCAACACATAAGGTACCGTATTATTCGGAACGGGCAGGAATTATTTCATACAAGACTGATGGTTTAGAAGATGTTTATAAATTTGAAAATGTTATGGAAATGACGCCAAGCAGCACTGTAAGAAGAGAATTTTCATTAAAGGATAAAAGAGAGACTGTTCAAAAAGATGAGGTTTTCTATAAAATAATCAGGAATTTTGAGTATTATATCGCTGCAACCGTGAATAATGAAAAAGCAAAATTGTTTGAAGAAAACAAATACATAAAGGTCAGAATACTATCAGATGGCGGACAGCATTTAGTCTGGGGTTACATAAAGAAAATCAACTACGGCAGTGAAGAATCAGTAATAATATTGTATTTTGATGATTATTTTTATAAGTTATATGACAAAAGATATGTTAATATAGAACTTATTACGTCGATACATGAAGGGCTTAAAATAAAAAATGAAGCATTAACTGAAGTTGATGGTTTAACAGGCGTATATGTGCAGGATGCCAGCAATATAATAAAATTCTTCCCCGTTGAAATATTAGGCAGAGATGAAGAATATTCGGTAGTCTTTACAGGTGATTATGTAGGTGCCAATGAAAGAAATATAATAACTATTGGAGATAAAAGATATCCTACAATTAAAATATTTGACAAGGTAATATTGGAGCCGGACAAGGTGTACGAAGGTCAAATAGCAGATTAGGAGGAAAAAGTTGAGCATTAGAGAAAATATTGACGATATTTTAAAAAAGGTGGAAAGTACCTGTAAAAAAACAGGAAGAAATCCGAAGGATATAACGGTGATAGCTGTTTCAAAAACGGTGGATGCACAAAGAGCAAAAGAAGCTGTTGAAGCGGGAATTAACAATCTTGGAGAAAACAGGGTGCAGGAACTTGTAGATAAGTACGAAGAGCTGAAGGGTACGGATGTTAAATGGCATATGATTGGTCATTTGCAGAAGAACAAAGTAAAATATATAATTGATAAGACAGTGCTTATTCATTCGGTTGAAAGCTTGGAGCTTTCGGAAGAAATAAATAAGAGGGCTGAAAAAAATAATTTTACGGCAAATGTATTAATTGAGCTTAACATTGGAGAAGAAGAGAGCAAATTTGGAATAAATGAAGAAAGAGTTTATGATTTTATAAAAAGTATGGAGAAGTTTAATAATATCAAAGTATTGGGTTTAATGACAGTTGCCCCGTTTTGCGAGAATCCTGAAGATGTAAGGTGGGTTTTCAAAAAAATGAAGAATATATATGATGAAATTTCAACAATGAATTTAAAAAATGTACAAATGAAATATTTGTCCATGGGCATGACAAATGATTATGAAATTGCAATTGAGGAAGGTTCCAATATTATTCGTATAGGAACAGCTATATTTGGAGCCAGAAAAAATAAGGAGGAAAACTGAATGGGAATGATGGACAAGGTAAAGGACTTCATAGGCATCACAGATTTGGAAGAAGACTATGAGGAGGAGGATGTTGTTTCTGAAGGTAATTTAGAAAACAGCAGAAACGAAAGAATGGAAACCTATGCAAGGAGGAACAATGTAATCAAGGTTCATTCAAACGCGGATATGAAAGTATTTATATGCGAACCGCAAAAATATGAGGATTGTACAAAAGCAGTAGATGAAATTAAAAACAGAAAAGTTGTGGTTCTCAATATTGAAGGAATGGAACTTGAAGATCAAAAGCAAATATTTGAATTTATAAAGGGTGCTGTTTATGCATTGGAAGCAAGCATTCAAAAGGTATCAAACGGAATATTCGTTTTAGCTCCCCATAATGTGCAAATAGACGGAAGATTAAGCGACAGATTTGAAAGGAATTTTTATTACGGAAAATAAGGAGCATTTATGAATACAATTAAGATAGCTCTTGACGTACTATTCAGAATCATGAATTCTTTAATACTGGTCAGAGTGTTGTTATCATTTTTCCCAACCCTACAATCTTCAAGTATTTCTTACTTTATCTATCAAATGACCGAGCCGATATTGGCTCCTTGCAGGGCAATTTTAGATAAATTAGGTTTAGGCATGGGAATGATTGATTTTTCTCCTATATTGGCTTTTATACTATTAAGTATATTGCGAAATTTAGTATACATACTATGAGATGCCCTAACCCTATTTTTACGACCGCAGGGAGAGAAAAATAGCGGTAGGTCATTCGTAACGAGCGCCAATTTTGTGCGACGTAAGGAGCAAACAAAATTGTGCAGCGAGACTATGAGATGCCCTTTATGACCTAACCCAATTTATTCGACCGTAGGGAGAAAGAAATTGATGGTAGGTCAAACGCACAAAATTCTTAATTTATGCGACATTAGGAGCAAATAAATTAGTGAATTTTCCTGCGAACCCTATTTTTACGACCGCAGGGAGAAAAAAATAGCGGTAGGTCATTCGTAACGAGCGCCAATTTTGTGCGACGTAAGGAGTAAACAAAATTGTGCAGCAAGACTATGAGCTATAAGGAGGAATATGAAAAGTTTAGAAAAATATTATGATTTCATCAGAGATGAAGAAACAAAAAATACAGTAAAAAAAATCGCTGATAAAGCATTGTATGTTAATAAGAATTACATGAGTGCAATAACGGAATTTATAAATCCATACGTTGCTGAAATCTGCATACCGATAATAAATAATTATGATATAAAATTTGAAATTTTCCCCTCATACGAGCATTGCGAGAGGAAAGTTTTCATTTTATACCCTCAATATTCCGAAGCTTTGGATGAGAATGAATTTATTTCGGGAATCCGTATAAATAACAAGTCTAAATTCAAAAAGCTAAGCCATAAGGATTACCTCGGCGCATTAATGTCCTTAGGTATAGACAGAAGCAAGACAGGTGATATATATGTTTATGATGATTACGGAGATATAGTGGTTCATAGTGACATTGCCGATTATATAATTTACAATTTGGATAAAATAGGTCATAATAAAATAGAAGCGGAAAAAATTAAATTAAACATAGTTAATTTTAAGGAACAGGAACATGAGATTTTGGATATTATAAGTTCTTCCTTGCGTGTTGACAACATTGTAAAACACCTTACCAATTCATCAAGAGAAAAAGCAGCTGTTATTATAAAATCGGGAAATGTAAAAATTAATTATGTACCCGAGGACAAGGTCAGCACTGAATTAAAAGAAGGAGATTTACTGTCAATAAGCAAGGCAGGACGTTTTAAAATATATAATATAAGCGGTACAACAAAAAGCGGAAAAATTAAAATTAAAATCAAGCATTTTAAATAGCAGGAGCATTTATGAATATTATTGCAGCAATAATTATTATAATTTCGGTAGTATTTGATCAGGTAACAAAATTTTGGGCAGCAGATGTTTTAAAAGACGGCGTTTCAATTAAAATAATAGGAAATTTTTTGCGTTTAAATTATGCGGAGAATAATGGCGCGGCTTTTAGCATATTGCAGAATCAAAGGATGTTTTTTCTTATCGTGACGGTTATAATGCTTGTTTTTTTAGGCTTTATTTATTTCAAAACCAAAAATATTTCTAAATTGTCTAAATTGTCGATAGCAATGATAACAGGAGGTGCAATAGGCAATTTTATTGACAGACTCCGCTTGGGATATGTTATAGATTTTATTGATGTAAGGTTTGGAAACTTTTACAATTTCCCTATTTTCAACATAGCCGACAGCTTTGTTGTATGCGGGACAATACTTATGATTATTTTAATTCTTTTTAACAGGTTTGAAAAGAGTGAAAGCAATGAATGAATTTGATTTGAAGGATACTAAGGCAGACTCGGAAAATACAGAAGATATGGATAATATTGAGGATATTGAAGACATTGAAGACATTGAAGACATTGAAGACATTGAAGACATTGAAGACATTGA
>DAIMMU010000195.1:0-4202 GCA_036720515.1 Sedimentibacter sp. | reverse complement strand
TGGCTGTCAGGCTTTCTTGCATTTATTAAATCTCTTTCTTCCGCTATCTTTCTGACCTCTGTTTTTAACATTCCTCCTAAGGGAAGAAGTGTTCTTGACAAATCATGCTGTGAAAGAACATAAAGTACATAACTTTGATCTTTTGATAAATCAACGGCTTTCTTTAATAAATACCTTCTGCTTACATTATCAAATTCAATACGTGCATAATGCCCTGTGGCAATATAATCCTTTTCCATTAAAATTGCCCTTTGTATAAGTTTACTGAATTTAATATATCTGTTGCAGTCAATGCAAGGATTTGGTGTACCGCCTGCTTCATAGCTTCTTGCAAATTTCTTTATTACTTCATCACGGAAGTCTTCCTTGAAATTAAATACAAAATGTTCAATCCCTAATTTGTAGCAGACATTTCTCGCATCTTCCACATCCTCCAGAGAACAGCATGTTCTTGTTCTGCATGACGTATACACATCTTCGTTATCGAATAATTTTAAAGTTGCACCGCAAATATCATAACCCTGGTCTCTCAGCAGGACAGCTGCAACAGATGAGTCAACTCCCCCGCTCATAGCAACCATAACTTTTTTATTCATATATACTCCTATTCTAAAAAACAGGTATGCCCTAACCCTATTTTTCAGAGTATTTTTTCTGAAAAATAGCGGTAGGTCAACCGCAACGAGTTCCAGATTTGCATGAGCGAAAGCGAATTGGCAAATCTGTGAACGAGACTGCGTATTATAATTTTCTAAAACCTAATTTTATAAATTATTATACATTTGCACACTTTCCTTGTCAAATATTTTCAGCAATGCATTATCATCATGCAGCTGCATTTTTATTAATCTTATCTATTATATTCTTTATTCCCATCCACGTCTTCATGTCAAGTATTTCAGCAACACTTCCCATTTCATTAAATGGTGGTTCCCCAAGAATTGATAAATCTTTTAATACTCCATTTTTCACAACATATGTAACAATCCTCTTTACAAAGTTAATTTGAATACTGTTTAAATTAGAATTGTTTAAGTATTCTGAAAATGCATCATTTGCAGCTTCTGTCGTAAGACCTATTATTGAGCGAACCAATTCTCCTAAAGGTTTATCTCCGTATTCTTTTTCATAATCTTGTCTGGTCCCAATTTCATTCCATAAAATTCTCTCTAATTCTTTGATATCATATTTTGTTAAAGGTTTATTTGTTTTTAATTTTCTAATCACCATATTATCTTCATTCACCTTAAGATAAAATTCTAATTTAGCCTTATAGTTTTTCAAATCATCATTATAGAGTTCTGCTTCTCTCCAGCATATATTTAAAACATCATCTTTAAAATCAGTAGTATACTTAGCACGTGAATCAAGTTTTACATATTTCATTAAATCGCGCAACTTAATTCTAATTATTTCAAAATCATTTATATCCGCATTATCAATATAATCCGTATGAAGCAATATCTCAATAAATTCTTTTTGTTTAGAAATTTCGGGTACTGTTGTAAATTTCGCCAGCACTGATAGCTTTTTATTCAAATCGGTCTTTGCTTTAATATATTTTTTTCCTGCTAAATATGCCAATTCAAGTCCAAACATTAAACTGTCAAACCTGACAGCGGATATTTCATCTTTATCAGGTAATATTAAAGGAGCAATATGCTCGGATAAGAGTAATGTAGCTTCATAAGTTAAAGCGTTATAATCTTCAACTTTATTATAACTGTCCACATATCTAAGATGTTGCTTTACTGCAAAATTATCACGATTGAGTTCATTAACCTTTTCAACAAGATAATGCACCAATTTTTTTCTGAAAGAAATCAAATCTTTGGTTTGATATTTTAAGTCTTGCAATATATAGACAATATTAACCTTAATATTAAAGATTCTCTCTTGTAGTGTTTCGGTATTTATTATTGTTCTGCCATTTTTATTTATATCAAAAAAATCAAATATACCGCAAAAATCGAAGATATAAAATATTTCTTTATCATCGCCGTCTATTAATCCCGGACTAAGTCTTGTTCCACGTCCTATCATTTGCCAGAGCTTTGATTTACTGTAAACAGGCTTAAAAAATACTAAGTTTAGAATTTCAGGCACATCAATGCCTGTATCCAACATATCTACCGATATTGCTATTTGAGGTAATTTATTTGCATCAGAAAAATCATCAATTAAGCTTTGTGAATAATTAGTATAATTATCTATCACTCTGGCATAATGTTGAGCATATTCAGGAAATTCACTATTCCATACCTTTAATATTTCTTCTGCATGATTATGATTTTTTGCAAATATAATAGTCTTGCCAATTTTATTTCCATAATCAACTTTAAGTCCATATGTCATTAATAAGTTTAGCACCTTACGAATGGTATCCTTGTTAAACAACCACTCATTCAATGCTTTACTGTCTATACTTTCAGGCATTTCACCATTCTCATCAGTAAATGTTTCTTCATATTTATTTTTTTCATCTTCAGATAGATCTTTATAATGTATCCCTGATTGCATGAATTTAAGTTTCGTATCAGCAGCTGAATATGTAACTAAATATTTATCTTCAACAGCTTTCGCAAGTTCATATCCATATGTCGGCACTCCACTTTCTAACTCAAATACACGATATGTACTTTTATCAATTTCATCCTTAGGTGTAGCCGTTAGTCCAATAAGCATAGAATCAAAATAAGAAAAAATATCCCTATATTTTTTATATATACTTCTATGGGCTTCATCAACTATAATTAGGTCAAAATGACCGCAAGTAAATAACTTATTCCCTTCCTCATCCTTTGTATCATCAATGCAATTCATCATCGTTTGATAGGTAGAAAATATTGCTCTTGCATTTACATTATTTTTCTCTTCACATAAATTTATTATGGATAAATCAGGCATTAAATTATGAAATGCTCTTTTAGCCTGAATAACAAGACTTGTCCTGTCAGCTAAGAAAAGTATATTTTTAACCCACCCGTGGCGAATCAAAACATCCGCAATAGATATAACAGTTCTTGTTTTTCCACTACCGGTTGCCATAACGAGCAGAGCCTTTCTTCTGTTTTGTTCGTCAAAAGCCTCGCATACAGCTTTTATTGAAGCTTTTTGATAATATCGATTAGTAATATCATCATTTATTTCAATATTATTTAGGCGAGTTCGCATTGCCATTATATTATATAGCTTTTCTAAATCTCGTTTTGAATAAATTCCGGATACTTCTCTTTCCGGATATCCCACTTTACCGTCAAGCCAAATTTTTGTATCAAATCCGTTACTTAAGAAAATAACAGGTCTACGATTGAATTTCCTTTCTAAATAATCAGCATAAAGCACCGCTTGTTGTCTGCCTTTAGAAACATCCACACATGTTTTCTTTGCTTCTATAACAGCCAAAGGTCTGCCATCATCTGCTAAAAGAACATAATCTGAAAAACCAAGACCGGAATTATTAGGCATTTCTTCAATGGGATATTCATCAATCCAATTCTTATTACGCTCCCAGCCTGCATCTGATAGCATAACATCTATATATATCTTACGAGTAGAAAATTCTGAAAAATTAATGGGTTTTTGTATGTACGAATCTTCTCTGCTTTCTCTTCTTTGAGTTAATCGTTCCTTTAATTTGGAATTTTCTTTGATTAACTTCTTAATTTCAACATTATGTTGTTCCTTTACCGGTTTAGCTTCTATTTGTTCCAATAGCTTTTCATTATAATTTTTTCCCTTATAATCCTTCGCATAGCAATAGGCAACAAAATCTAAAAATATAAATAAATTTTGCAGTGCTAATATTGTTTGATCCTTTGAAATATTTTTCGAGTTATGCGCCGCATTATTACCGACTGTTCGAATATATTCCAACCGCTTGAATATGTCTGCACCAATTATATCCTTGAAATCATTTGTGTTCATTAATGTAACAAGCTTATCCTGATAAGGCATCTTCAAGGATTTATCCACACTGTACATCCATTTAATTGCAAACTCCATTGCCCTACGGCAATTAAGCACAGAGGTAGCGTAATCTATTTCAAAAACCTTTTCAGCAGAAACAGCAACATCCGCAAATGTTGAAAATTGTTTTTCTTTTAATAAGAAATCAAAGTTTGTCATTTACTTACCCTACCTTTCAAAATATGCTTTTTATTTTCAATGGTAAATTCCAATTTGTCGACTTGTTGGACAAA
>DAIMMU010000194.1:0-4250 GCA_036720515.1 Sedimentibacter sp. | reverse complement strand
TCCATGAGAATCTTCAGCAGATACAAAAGCTTCAACTTCTGATTTGGTGATTTTGACATGAGTCCACCTCGATACTCTATTTTCGATTATCAATAGCATAGTAAAGAAACGTACTTAAAGGTTGGTAAACATTTTCATTAATTATATTACAAATTGTTACATTTTTCAACATAATCATATTTTTGTTTATATAATCATATTTTTGTTTATATCAATATCTTTGGGAAATCTGAAAAGGCTCATTTGTAAGATTACAAATGAAACCCAATTTAATAATTCTGCCTATCTCAAATGGTTTCATTCCATAATAGTGTTTCGTACATGTGATTGTAATAAAATAATTATTTTCCATCAGATTCACCTCTTGTAGCTATTATACAACATGTGGTGTACCATAAAACGGTCTGCAAATTACTTTTATAATACTTATATCCACCTATTTATCAATCTCCCGCAATTGATAGAAATATGTAACAACCTTATTGACAGGACATACTATATTGTCAGTACTATATTTTGAATAGTTGCGAAAACAAGAATTATCACTTTTTAATAATTTGTGTATGATTATACAATAAACAAAAAAATAATATAGTGTGAACTTAAACATTTCGCACGCATGAGACAAAAAAAATAATTTAGAAAAATTTAATACGTTTCTCCATTGAAATTTCAAGACTGCTTATTTGACCTCTTTTTTATGAATATATACCAAAAATGAATAATAATTATTTTTTAATACCATTATCCTTAGATAACGTATTTTGTATTCATAACCACGATGTACAATATACATAAGGCAGTTCATAATGGGAATATTGGTACCTGATAAAAAAATTTCATCTATTGGTTTTCGAATGTTCCCGTTTGGTACGTTTCTCTTACTATTTAATTTTCTGTACTCTTCCAACAATTCCACCTTCAAGCATAACTTTAATACCTCTTGGATGATTCTGTGAATTTGTCAAAATTCTTTGTACTACACCTTCTGTCAACTTTCCTGTTCTCTGATCCTGTTTCTGTACGACCATAACAGTTGCACCAATCTTTATATGACTTCTTACTGTTCCATACATTTTATTCACTCACTTTACTTTTTCTTAATCTTACTAATATCTATACATAAACCTTGCTACAGATACTGGTAACCAACATAATTAAAATACAGCCAACACCGTAGCAAATAATATCTTTTACATCAAACACAGAACCAATTATTACTCTTAATAATCTGTTGTTTTCCAAACCTAATACTTCGACTAACCTAAAAAGCTGTAATATCTCCACACCAACTGCAAATATGAATATATATAATGGCATTAGCTTTACACCAGTCGGAATAAATATCCTTATGAAACAATACAACACCATAACTACTAAAACATCACCGATATATGGTCTAATAAAATCATCATGAATATACAAAGCTATCAATACTTCTATTAACAGCAGTACCAAAAAACCCATTAAATATTTTATTCTCGTCTTATTCACAGCCCTTAAATTCATATAATACTCCTCAAATCGGTTATCCTTATCTTTCTTTTTCTCTTGATGTGGCTTTACCGTTTTCAATTCACTATACCATATAAGCTTAATTACATTTCATTATACCACAATTTTACATCGGCTAAAAGAATACATAAAATTAATTTGAAAAAATTACCAAATTCTTCAATGCACGTGTATATGAAATGTATTTTTCATTTATAGTCATGCATTTATCATATACATAAACACAATCAAATTCAAGACCTTTTGATTGTTCAACAGTTAATACAGATATTTTTCCAGGTAGAATTTTATTTTTAACGCATCCAATATCTATAAGAAAATTAAATAATTCATCGCTGTTTCTACTATCAATAATTATTGCATACCATTTAGAGTATAAGAATTTACTTGATAAGGAAAATTTGTTTAATCAGAATTTACAAATATATATATCGGAAGCTGCTTCAATGCATAATAATCTTTTGTCTAACGAAGAATTAAATAAAATAAATCAATATGCTGATATATTGCTGCAAAATAAAATGAATTCAGAAAAATTTAAACAGAAATTATATGAGATACAGTTGAACAAGGAAAATGATATTAAAAAAGTATATGGAGAAATAGATACATTAGAATTTGAGATAGCAAAATTAAAGCAAAACGTACTTGATATAATTTCCTGAAGGTAGTGAAGTAGTAATAACTTTAGCAGAAAGATTTGTTGAAATCATACTTTTTTCTTTACTCTTTTATTTTCATACATATTATTATCCGCAAGGTCTATTGTATCACGTATATTTGTATTTTCTTCAAAAATGGAATAACCAACAGCCAAATCAGGAAAATTCTCATCTTCTGTTTGCCTTTTTTTAAGTACGGCATCTAATTTATTAACATAGCTATCAATACTGTCTCCTGATTTCATTGATAGGATTACACTGAACTCATCTCCGCCGAATCGATATATCTGTGCGTTTAAGGAAAACACCGTCTTCATCATTTCCCCAATTTCCCTAAGATAAAAATCTCCATAGGTATGACCCTTTGTATCATTAATGAGCTTGAAGTCATTTATGTCAATCATAAAAAGCACGGTTGTACGATTAGCATCTAACTTTAAATGTTCCATTTGTTTATTAAAAGCGGTTCTGTTTAATAATCCGGTCAGTCCATCCATCAAGCTGCCCATTTGACAGGAAAGGGCATAATATAAAACAAGATAAATTGTAATGATCATCCAGGTTGTATGATATTGCGGTAAAACAACCTGAATTATAATACCGATAACCATAACTACTCCGCTTTCGACAATCCTTTTCCGGAAATACACTGGATAGTTTTTAGAAACATATAACTTTTTCCCAAGTGAAAAAATAACAGAATAAAGAAATACAATTAAATAAACAATAAAGAATTTGCCCCGATGATAAGAGCAGTCCTCTTTTATAAAGAAAATCCATCCGAAATAAGGAGATGCTAATGTCATCACTAAATTAATAATTGGTGGTACATAATACAAAATATTTTTTTCTACATAATAAAAATTTGATTCCATAATGAAAACAAATGAAGACAATGAAAATCCTAACATATTAAAAAAGATACTCAGTCTTCTATTCTCCGGAATAGTATTGTCCGTTAATAAACACCCTAATTCTGCTGCTACAATAATCATAGTTAGTATAACGCAATATACGAAATAAACCTTTTTTCTTTGTGGCATCATAATATCTGAACAAACCCATCTCAATAATATTACCAAGGTAATAATACTTAATATGTTTATTATCATTTTATCTGTTTCTCCATTTAATTGTTTTCTTTACATAGGAACGCAAATTCTTCATTTTTAGTAAAACAAATCTATAATACTGTTGTTCATTAAAACCTAAGTGGGGTTTTTCATTTTCGCATTTTATCCTAAATCAATAATCCATGCATCTTTTATATAATTATCTATAATTTTTCTTGATAAATTAAACCAGCTTTTGCACTTATCCAAAATGACTGAATCACTTGTTACAATTCTTTCCATACCGGATAACACATAATCAACATTTGTGATAAGTTCTACTTCAACAGGCAGCTCCCATGATTCTGAGTGCTCTATTATTCTGTTTTTTAACCTGCCGGAATTGGAAACAGGAGAATCCAAATAGAACTTAACCTTTGGCACCGCCAATTTTTTTAATGTTTTTCCTATCAGTTCCAAAGCAATGTCCGTCTTGTCAATTAATTTATATGTTCCGCGAAGGCCTGCCAAGTCCCTTAAAACCCCATCCCTTCCGATCAATACGGGACTGCCTGACAAAGCCACCTCCAAGGTAATGATCAAATTAAATCCGTCAATAAACAAACAGCCATCCTTTGCATATTCAAAAGGAAATTCTGTTGATTTTCTTTTTTCATAATCCGCAGCAACCGCTGTAGTTCTTTGTAAAGCTGTTCTTGCCCTTGCGGAAAGAAGATAGTGGTTGCCGACAAATTCTACTGTTTGTTTTATTTTATATCCCCTATCCAACAACCATTGTATCTCTTCCTGAGCAATTTTTAGTTTTATAATATTTTCTTTGGAAAATATATTTAAATCATTCGGGTCGAAACCCCTTTTGACAATTTTGGAAGACACAACTTTCCCTGCTTTCATTTATTAAAAACACTATACTCAGGCTATGATTATAACCTAATTGTAATAATATTATATATAATACTCTTACCTAAAGCAAGATATGGAAAACTTTTATTATTATATA
>DAIMMU010000193.1:0-4354 GCA_036720515.1 Sedimentibacter sp. | reverse complement strand
TGCCTCTTAATATTTTATCCATTTTTTCTACTAAAATCAGAAAATTTTTTATTTCAAACAATTCTACTTCATCTAAAACCTGATTACCTTTAGCCCTATCAATGGTTTCAAGTATATTTTTAATATGTTTTAAAACTTCGATTATATCGCGCCTTTCTTTGAGTTCAATAAATGCCCTTATTTTATTGAACTCTGTCTTAAGGTCTGCCTCCTGACCCTTTACGAAAGGCTTAGCCTCTTGTTTTGTCCTGATTCCGTATTCTGTTATAGGTTTAATCTCATTAAAAATATAATCGAAATTTATATTTCTGATTGTATTTTCTGTCATAAAGCTTTTCAATATACATCACCGCCCGATACCACGTCAACTATTTTTATTCCGCTAAGAACTCTTTGCATATTTTCTTTAAAAATTTCACTGTCAAAGAAATATCCTGCGGGAGATACCGGATTTAAGGTTACTGCCAGAACATTTATTGTATTCATGGTTTCAACCGTAAGTCCCTTTCGTCTCATTTCATTCCAAACATTAATATCCGTAAATATTTTTGTGCCGTCTTCTATTATTAATTTAATGCCTCTTAAATATTTATTTTCCCATAAATCCTTCAGCAGTGCGGAAGTAACCGCACCCTTAACAAATACATGAGTTGATTTTTCATCTATAAGCTCACTGATTTTTTTGCCGCCCGTAATACTTGTTTTAATATCGGGAACAACTACACTTTCATCTTCCGATATGATGCATGTTTTATTAATTTTTTGCAGAATATTTTTGACATGCCCATCGGCTTCATTCAACGAGTAGCATTCCACAGCATGTGCCGTTTTTTCCAAAACCTTTTTCATATCCCTGCTTAATACGGCTCCTGTTGCAATAACACATGCGTCTGTAATTACCGGAGATGAAACAGCTTTTCTGTCTATTGCCCCATCTATGAATACAACTTCCGCTCCGTAATATTTAAGGCGTCCTGCGACATATTTCATATCTGACGTACCGACAGGTCCGGCAATCTGAATATTGCCTCTTTGTCTTACCCTCACTATTATTACTTCGCCCATGGCAGTAGAGATTCCCGTTGTTTCCAATATTTCAGTTTTGGCATTTGAAAGCATCAGTGTCTTTTTGGCTGTTGCTACATACATTCCTTCAGTGACTAAAATTGACGGTTTCTGTGTCTGTGTTACTAAGTCTGTATTTTCACCGTCACGCCCTGTCGATGTAATTCCTGTTTTTATGTTTAAATTATCCGCTTCTTCTATGAGATAATTAAGTGTCACAGTCTTACCGGCATTCTTTGCAAGCCCTATGATTGATATAGTTTCGTAATTATTCTGCTTTATGGTTTCAATTAATCTCATAAAAAGCCCCTTTTGAGCGATGGGAGAACCATTGTCTTTCCATCGTTACACTATTGTTCTCCCATTGTTGTGCTACTGTTCTGCCGTTCTGCTGTTAATGATGTACTCTGTCTCTTCTTGCTAATTTTGTCGGTTCAAGTGCCAAGTCATTTCCTTGAAGCAGACCTGCAACTCCTGTTAACGGATCGGTCTTCTTGCCTTGACAAACATCACATTGGCATTCCAATTCAGGTAAATCCGGTTCGGTATATGTTGTAATAACACCTTCATAGTTTCTTAGAATAACCTTGTTAGCTGACTGTGACAATACATAATTAGGCATTACGGGGATCTTTCCGCCGCCTCCCGGTGCGTCAACAACAAATGTTGGCACGCAGTAGCCTGAAGTATGTCCTCTTAAGCTTTCCATTATTTCAAGACCTTTTGCAACAGGTGTTCTGAAATGTTCAATTCCAAGTGAAAGATCACATTGATAAATATAATACGGTCTTACTCTGTTCATAACAAGCTTATGAACCAAATCTCTCATAATATGCGGACAATCATTGACTCCTCTTAACAATACTGATTGGTTTCCTAACGGAATACCTGCATCAGCAAGTTTTCTTAAAGCTTCCATTGATTCCGGAGTAAATTCTTTCGGATGGTTAAAGTGAGTGTTCAGCCAAATCGGATGGTATTTCTTAAGCATGTTTACCAAGTCATCGGTAATACGCTGCGGTAAAACCACAGGTGTTCTTGAGCCTAATCTAACTATTTCAACATGCGGTATTTCTCTTAATTTGCTGATTATATATTCTAATTTCTTATCTGAAACCAACAAGCAGTCTCCGCCTGATAATAATACATCTCTTACTTCCGGAGTTTTTCTGATATATTCGATACATTTATCGATGTTTTCCATTCCTACTTCGTCATCACACTGTCCAGCAAATCTTCTTCTCGTACAATGTCTGCAATACATTGAGCATTGGTCTGTTATTAAAAATAGTACTCTGTCAGGATAACGATGAGTTAATCCGGGTGCCGGTGAATCCGTATCTTCATGCAACGGGTCAAGCATGTCTGCATCGCTTACATGTGTTTCTACAAATGTAGGAACAGCCTGCATTCTTATGGGATCTCTCGGATCATCCTTATCCATATGTGCTGCATAGTATGGAGTGATACCCATTCTGAATTTTTCCAATACCTTGCCGATATCTTCTTCTTCTTTTTCAGTAACATTAATTATTTTCTTTAATTTTTCTACTGTGTCAATTCTGTTCTCAACTTGCCATCTCCAGTCATTCCACTCTTCCGGTTTAACATCTTTCCAAAGTTCGATTTCATTGTAATAAGCCACTGTAATACCTCCTTATATATTTTAAACAAGCTAATATATGTCATCCTCCCTGTGAAAAATCAATTAAAACGGAAGTATGGCATATGCTCATTTATAGACTTAATTTATATCAAGTTATTATAACCCGCACTTCTGTAAGAGGGGCACCTTTTTAACTTCAGGTGGGGTAGAGCCCCATCTGAAGCCTCTATGTTCAGCTTTAGCTGAACGAGTTTACTATGCGTATAGTTTTGTAAATAAATCTCTTAACCCTTTACTTTCTCTCATTACCTGCAGCGCTGTTTCGGAATGTCCCTTTGTATAGCCGTTTCCAACTATCATATTAATATCCTTGCCAACACCTTCAGCTCCCAATGCTGCTTTTGTAAAGCTTGTAGCCATACTGAAGAAATATACCGTTCCTTCATCCTTTGTAGCAAGTATTGCTGACATTTCACAATTTGGTCTTGATACACAGCTGATTACCAAATCACATAATTTACCGTCTGTTGCTTCCATGACCTTATCGTATACTTCAATTGCGTTTGTAGCATCCCCTGATATTAAAACATCCGCTAATCCAAGTTCTCTGACTTTATTAAGCGATACTTCCCTATGTGCCCAGCATATAACTTTTCCTGTGGGGCCGGCTTTTTTCTTTGCTTCATATAAGCATAACAATCCTGATTTTCCGCCTCCGCCAAGAACTAAGACAGTATCTCCTGCTTTAACAAGTTTTTGTGTCTGCGCGGGAGCTCCTGCTACGTCAAGAACTGATAATGCAAGGTTCTCAGGTACATCATCAGGAAGCTTAGCATAAATTCCGCTTTCAAATAATATTGCTTTTCCCTTGATATCAACTTGATCAATATCTTTTCTTACCGCTAAAATTTCTTCAATTACTAATGGAGTCAGTGACAATGATACCATTGTTGCTATTTTATCTCCAACCTTCAAATCTGTTTTTCCTTGAAGTGCAGGTCCTATTTGTTCAATAGTACCGATAAGCATTCCGCCTGAACCTGTTACAGGGTTTTGATGTTTACCTCTTTCAGCAACAATACCCTTCATTATTTCTTTGATTTTTTCTACGTCTCCGCCTGCTTGGTCACTAATTTGTGTGAAGCTTGCCGAGTCCACATTCAATGTCTGTACATTAATGAGAATTTCATTATCGTATATTTCCATTGTATTATCAATTTTCAATGCGGGCTGTGGTAATACTCCCTTTGGTTCAATTACTCTGTGCGTACCGTATGGATTTCCTTTTTTCATAGTGCCTCCTATAAATTTTCCTTTAATGGGTTATTGGGTTGAATACTGGGTATATTCAACTATATCATTAGCAAGATTCATGCCAATTATCCAAAAAAATATAAATAGCTAATTTCCAGCACTTTTATAGAATTCTTATTTTTAATATACGGTCAAGTGCCGAATTTTCAGCTTTTTGATATTGATGGTTTAAAAAATATTTGATATAATATGATGTGTGGACATACCAAATAGATATTTGTTGATTTTTATCATATTATATGAAATAATTATGAAATAATATTGGAGCTATAAAATTTATGTTCACATATTAATGATTTCCAAATAAAATATATTAAATGGTTAGCAATAAGAGGGCACAGTCTGTGTCATTCTTGGGTGAAGCAAAAA
>DAIMMU010000013.1:0-26846 GCA_036720515.1 Sedimentibacter sp. | reverse complement strand
TCTTGATTTTTATTTAGTTAGCACCATTTTTGGATGTCTGATACCAAAGTCAGGTTATATATAATACTCTTACCTAAAGCAAGATATGGAAAACTTTTATTATTATATAGGGAACTGACCTTTGGAGTGTCTACTTGACACTACCGGTAAACATTATATAATAATATTATAAGTAAAAATAAAATTCCTAAATTTGATAAATAAATGCTTGGGGCAAATAGGTGGGATTGTTCTCAGGCATTTTGCTATAGGAATGCATTTTTACATTTCTGCATAAGCAGTTTAAAATGTTTATTAATAGTATGAGGTGAAGTACATGAAATCGGTATATTTGCAAAATTATCTTGTTGAAAACTATATACTTATAGCAATGGTAGTGGGTACATATTTTGTTGTTTCCATGAAATCGGCAGTAGATATATTAATAAAAAAACGAATGGTTGTAAATATGACACTACTTTTGATTCTGTCTATAGCTGAGTTCTATATGAATTATCGTAAGGAGCAAGCTATGATGGGATTGCCCCTCGTCATAACAAGTATAACCTATTACGCTCTAAAACCTTTGGTTATGGCTACAGCCATAAATATGGTGGAACCAAAAAATAAATTAATCTATGTTCCCGCCATAGTGAATTTCCTTTTTTATTGCGGGGCATTTTTAAAAAATAATATATTTTATTTTGGACCAGACGGAAGACTTGAGCTTGGACTTGTGGGATATACCGTTATTGTTACGGACTTGGTATATTGGGTTATATTCCTTCTTATATTGAATATGAAATTTTACAGAAAAGCAGATGTAAATCCCCTTGGAGTCTTTTTCTGTATAACCTGGCTGATGACTGCAAATATTATGGAATCAATGGGGATACGAACAGGGATCTTGACCGAAACATATGCTGTAGCCTTTTTGTTTTATTACCTTGTAATACATGTATATATATCACGGCAGGTAAATGAGGAAAAAGAAATAAAGCTGAGAGAGCAAAGAGTATCATTGATGCTTTCACAGATACAGCCTCACTTCTTATACAATACATTGAATACTATCACTGCACTTTGCCGAACAAAGCCGAAGCTTGCAGAGGAAACTACTATAAAATTTTCCAGATATCTTAAGGAGAATATGTATAGTATGGGTGAAAATGACACACATCCTTTTTCTCAGGAGCTGGAGCATACAAATATTTATCTTGATATAGAAAAATTGAGATTTGGGGATCGGGTAAAAGTAGAATATGACATTAAATCAGATGATTTTAATATGCCAGTCCTGACTCTGCAGCCAATTGTGGAAAATGCAGTCAAGCACGGAATATGCAAGAAGCTTGAGGGAGGAATAATAAAGATTTCTACAGAAAAAAAGGGGAGGGATCACATCATAACAATTGCAGATAATGGAATAGGCTTTGAAATAGACAAGGTATTAAATGATGGAAAGCCTCATATTGGCATACAGAATGTAAATGAACGATTAAAAAGTACGGTTAAGGCAGAAATGAAAATTACAAGTCTCATAGGAATTGGAACAATTGTAAAAATTATTATTCCAGGAGAAAGAAAAAATATAAGACTGGAAAGTGGTGAGCGACGTGAAATACTTAGTATTGGACGATGAGATAATTGCGGCAGAGTATCTTGCGGCATTAATATGTGAAGCTGATGAAAAAGCAGAAGTTGTAATTGCAAATAATCCCATTCAGTCACTGGAGCTTGCCAGGCAGCAGCAGTTTCATGTGTGCTTTATTGATATACAAATGCCGGGATTAAATGGTATAGAGTTTGCCAACAAGCTTAAGAAATTTCACCCTAAGACCAACTTCATATTTGTGACTGGTTATTCGGATCATATGGGAGAAGCCTTCAGACTGGATGCCAGTGACTATATCATGAAGCCGGCAAATGTGGAGCAGATACGTCATGCACTTGAAAATCTTAGATATTCACCTCAGGATAATCCAGTAGGGAAAGAGGAACGGAGGATACAGATAACCTGCTTTGGAAATTTTGAGATACTTGTAGACGGAAAACCTGTAAAATTTAAATTTGACAAGACAAAGGAGCTTCTGGCATATCTTGTTCACAGAAAGGGTGCAAGGTGTACTTCAAAGGAAGTAATTGCAACTCTATGGGAGGAAGGTGGTCATGATTCGTACTATAGGATGCTAAAAAAAGACTTGCAGGATGTTTTAAACAAGCTTGGATGTGGAGAAATAATATATAGTGAAAGAGGACAGATAGGGATGTCAAACTTAGAATGCATCCAGTGCGATTACTTTAAATGGGTAGAAAACAGCGTAGAGGGTAGAAAGCTTTACCATGGCGAGTATATGGCTCAGTATTCTTGGGCTGAAGAAGTTAATGCTCTCATTGCAATGGAGAAATATCTAAAATAAATATTTTAAAATGTGAAAAAATTGTCTAATATTCATATTTATTGACACTTCCTTGACGGAAAGAATGTTATGATGCAACTGTAATTTTATTAATCATCATATTTTCGGAGGTGTTTTTATGAGTGAAAAAAACGAAACGGTTAGATTGCCTAACAAAGAAAAAAACAAAACAGCCAGATTGCCTAACAAAGTGGAAGCTCTTATTCCAATTGTTTTTCTTCTGGCAATAATGATTACAAATTATGCACTTGAATGGGGACAGGATCCTCATATTCCTGTAACTCTTGCATGTGCAGTTGCCATGATTATTGGAAAAATATGCGGCTACAACTACAAGGAAATGCTTGCTGCAGGTCTTGAAGCTGTTAATCAGTCCCTTGAAGCAATAATTATCATTCTTATTGTGGGATGCCTGATTGGCTCATTTACTGCATGCGGAACTATCCCGGCGGTAGTCTATTATGGGCTGAAGCTGCTTAAGCCGGCTATATTCCTTCCATTTGTAGCAATTCTTTGCGCAGTTGTAGGTATTGCACTTGGATCAGCATGGACAGTATCAGCAACTCTTGGTATTGCATTTATGGCTATAGGTACAACAATGGGGCTAAATCCGGCACTTATTGCAGGTGCTATTCTTTCAGGTGCATGTTGTGGCGATAAGTTCTCACCACTTTCAGACTCAACAAATTTAGCTGCCGGCTCTGCACAGACCGGACTTTTTGATCATGTAGGAGCTATGGTAACTACAACTTTCCCAAGTTTAGTTATTGCAACATGTATATTTGCATTTTTCTCACTTTCAAATGTTCAGAACTATGACCCTACTCTTGCAAATGAGTTATCAGCTGCAATCATCGACCACTATGCATATATGAGTCCAATTCTTCTTATTCCTATTTTACTGATTATAGTAGTAGCAGTAATAAAGATGCCGGCTATTCCTTCAGTTCTGCTTCTTTCCTTAGTTGGATGTATATTTGCTTTAATTTTCCAGGGTGCCGGATTCTCTGACTGCATCACAATGTTACACTACGGATATGCAGCCGAATCAGGAAACGCACTGTTTACACAGCTTGCAAACAGAGGTGGTATGGATAGTATGCTTTGGACTAACAATCTTGTAATAGTTGCGGTTGCTTTTGGTGGTATACTTCAGAAGATTGGTGCAGTAGAATCACTTCTTGGCGGACTTATCAAGAAGGTTAAGAATCCATTCCAGTTAGTTGTTGTTACCATTCTGACTTCAATGTTCTGTATTCTGACTATGTGCGACCAGTACTTAGGATTAATCATTCCTGCATCAATGTATAAGGAAAACTATGACGAAATGGGTCTTGGTAGGGATATGCTGTCAAGAACACTTGAAGACGGTGGTACTTTATGGTCACCACTTGTCCCTTGGTCATCTTGCGGTGCATACCACGCAGCAACACTTGGAGTTCCAACACTGTCGTACTTGCCATATTGCTTCATGAATATCATCAACCCTATTTATGCTATTGTTACTGTAAGCTGGGGTGGAAATATTTTATATGCTGACGGATCAAAAACTAATATGTTTGGTAAGCTAAAAAAAGGTCATGGACCTGCTGAGGCACCTGAAGAAGCACATGAAAAGGCTATGAAGGCTCTTGCAGAAAGAAGAACCGCCGGAATATATAAGAGCCTATAAAAACAAATCTATCTAATATAAGAGAGGATACACTATGGAATATTACGGAATCATGCCTGAGCGAAAACTGTGGGTAAAGGTGACAGTTATCATCTTTGGAGCTTATGTTGTTTATGACGCAGCTGTAAATCATAATTGGTTTTACCTGCCATTTGGAATTATCATGATTCTTGCCACTTTTTCTGACAGAAAACATGTGATTTCACAAGAAGGAGTGGATATTCTGTACACTGTCTGTGGAGCCCAGTTTCATAATATGTGGAACTGGACCGAAATAAACACAATTCATACAGATTCAATCAAATCCAGACCAAATGTGGAACTGCATATTGGTAAGGATGTGGTGCATAGAAGGTTTATTTTATCATCGGATGATGCCCGTGAAGCAATAAATATTGCAAGCAGAATGAATTCAAAGATTTATATCGCAGAAGTGAATCACAAATAGCAAATAATCAAATTCTATAATTTCAAAAGTGCCTGGAGCTTTGGACATCAGGCACTTTTGATTATTGCTTTAATCAGAGGTTCCAGTCACATAATTTCGAAAGTTAACATTATACATCCTCTGAAATTATAAGTATCTTCCCAACCAATTTATACATTCTTCTATCATGTTTGTTGTTATAAAATGATTTAGTCTTGGATATTCTATAAGCTTTATTTTTTCTTTGTCTCTGTACATTGGATATAACTTATTATAAAAAACCCTTTGACATTCAACAGAAACCACAGTATCACTGTCGCCGTGCAACAGCAATATGGGTCTGTCCTTTAAAACATTCAGGTGATTTATCGGCTCTAAATTCTTAACCTTCTCTTCAGCCTTCTCTTCAAATATTTTTAGTTTTTCTGATGGCATATATTCAATATTATTATTAAAGTATTCCCACGCACAGGAGCCGCTTAAAACGATAAGTGTCTTTACATGCTCGTTGTGAGTAAAAATACCTCCGGCAGTAAAACCGCCCATGGAGTTGCCCATTACTGCAATTCTTTCAGAATCTGCATTATATTTTGACACCAATTCTTTTTCTATGATGCTGAACTCTTCTAAATTTTTAAATATTATATCCCAGAAGTATTTTATTGCATCTTCCATGTCATAATCGGATAAAGCATTTCTTTCCCCGTGATAAATAGCATCCGGAAGCACCACCTGGTATCCTACGGATGACAATATAAATCCCTTTAAGCGTTGATGGTCCTTATTTGAACTCCATCCGTGATAAAGTATTATTGTGGGTATGGGTTTTTTAACTTCTTTTGGTCTAAAAATAATTGCTGGAATTTCTTGTACATTTATTTTTTCTTCTGTGATAAAGTTTGATTTTAAATAGTCGATCATGTGTAAGCTCCTCTAATAATATGTTTAGCAACCCGGTCAAAACAGCAAAACTATTGCAAAAAGCTGCAAGAGATTCTTATCGTTTAGATAAGGTGCTTTACGAAACGTCGAATATATCAATAGCCTCAGCCTTTAATGTCATCATTGCTTTAGAAACAAAGATTAAAACTATTGATTATTATTCAAGGCTTTTGTGCTATTCTACCATTAATTAAATGCATAATCAATGGAACCATCAGATAATTTAGCTTTTAGGACTGCATATTAATTAACTTAAAAAACAGGGGCTTTAAATTTCTTGGCTCCACAATAATTTATTCCCATTTGCAGGCTACCGGTTTGATTAATGATCATTTAATCGGCTGTTTTAAGTATGATTAGCGGGACAGTAATGACAATCGTTATATAATAAGCTCTGCCCACTTCCCCTTAAATATCCCATCATCCTTTCTCAGTATCAGCAATTATAATAATGCTAACCTATCAAGACTATTGTTCAACGGGATTTTCGCATACACCCACGAATAGCAAAATTCCGTCCCGAGCAGTTATACCATAGATGAAAGGGCGGTCAAGTATCATATCTGTTCGTCCTTCAGGCATTGCACTGCCGGCATAATCAATCTGAGTAAATGCAGAAGCTTCAACACCATCTTCATCTATAGCTATATGTGTTTCCTGGAGTATATCAGTGATATATGCCATATGTTCGGTAATTCCTGAAAAATCAGCTTCCGGAGAAAATGCAGAGCTTACACCGAGGCTTTTAAGAGCATCAGTCGCAGCAATCTTTGAGTTAAAGCTGAATTTTGGTATTTTCCACACTACCTCACCACTAAACTTTTCTCCCCCTTCAAAAATCTCTTTCATTTTCTCGGGTGATGTAAGAAAATCATAAGGCGAAACACCCTCGTCAGGAAGTATGAATACCATTTGACCTGCATTTTTCAGCGCCAAGCCGGCACGGGTAAATCCCTCGCCCTTGGAAAAGCTGTCGAAATCGAAAGTCTGATTCATAAAATCGCATTTTACTTCACCGCCATCTAAAAGATAAAACACATCCTCCGCGGTTTTGTTTTTATCAAAACGGTCAATCCACTGGTCGTAATAATAAACAGTATTGAGTATCGAAAGTATTTGCTCCTGGTTTATTTCATAATTTGGGGATAATGTTCCGTTAGTGTTTCTTGAAATCCAGTCAGCCATAGCCTTTCCGGCTTCTTCCTCAGCAAAGTCCACAATATGGGAACTGGCATAGAAATTCTCTGCTGCCGATTCTACAAAGTCCTTTTTAAATACAATGGGGACACCGTTCATATCATCGTCCATCCAAATAGAATTTGCAATCTTAAGTTTCCCAATATTATTATCTCTGTAAAGTAACCGGTATAAATTTCCACACTGCTCAGAGAGCACCCGGGAATCGGGAATTCCTAATAAAGCAAGCAATTGATCCTCTGTTTCACTTTTAGCACCTGAAACCGCAAGTGAAAGAGCATAGTACAGAGATAGTGGAGAATAATTAATATTTTCGCCCGAATCTGAAAGTATTATTCCACCGGTATTGTACGAAAATTCTTTGATTGCCTCAATTAAGCTGTCATCAACAGGGTTGTTATCCCTAATCTCTCTCATGGCATCATGGTCATCAAAAGCGTAAGCCTTTGGGTATATAACCTCTGAAATCTGTCCTGTATTTGGATTATATCTTCCGTCTCTAAAATACAGTACCCCCGCTATCAAAACCGCACAGGCTGCAATAGCAATCCACTTTTGCCACTTAATGTTTTTCCTTTTGAGTTTTGTTTCTTTTGCTTCTTCTATCATCTCATCGGGAACATCAGTAATAGCATCGAATATCTTCTTTTCTTTCATAACGAAATGCCCTCCTTTTCCAATTCATTCCTAAGATTTAAGCGCAAACGGTACATACGCCCAGCCAATTTATTCGGTGATGTTCCACATTCCCTCGCAAGTTTATTAAGTGTATCGCCGAACCAATATCTACGCAGAAATAACACTCGATCATCTTGTGACATTGTGCACATCCAATCGCTAATGACTTTTGTTAATTCATATGTTTCAATTTCCTTTTCCACAGTATTTAAAGCGGGAATACAGTCAGACAGCTCAGATAACAACACCTCTGCACCGTTATAACGTTTTTGTGCCCGGTTTTTGTGCCATCGATTAATTGACAGGTTTCGCACGATGCGCCCTAAGTATGCGGCAAGGAAGATTGGGTTTTGCGGCGGTATTGCATTCCACGCCTTGGTATATGTATCGTTAACGCACTCTTCACCATCTTCATAATTTGACAGAATGTTAAGTGCAATATTGTGTAACAACCCACCATATTTTTTATCAGTCTCTTCTATCGCCGTTTCGTCTCGTAACCAGTACAGTTTGATAATCTGCAAGTCTTCCATGATTACCTCCTTTCTCTGCGATATAGAATTCTTTCACTAATAAAGACAAGAAATTTCCGGAGATATTCGTTATAAATATATTTTTTTTAATAAATCTGTCAATTCCATAAGTGCTTTTATGTTTATTAATAAACGCCCCACACATTCAAATTATTGTAAGCAAAAATCTTCTCACCCTAATATGATACGGGCTCAATAACTCCTTCAACAAATAAATATAAAAACTCACATCTCGATAAATAAAATTAGCCGGATAATTTTCCGGCTTTCAAGTCAAATTTAAAAATTTATTCTCTCTATCTCATGACTGTCCATTAGCAGTAATAACTTATTTCCCCGAAGAAAGAATACCATTTATCAATAACTTCTTTACTCCTTGCCTCTATAATATCCATAATATCCATTAATGTTTTTGATGGGATCTTTGAATAATTATTGCTCAGCAAACATTTTCCGGATTTAGTTATCCATATTTTTGTGGCATTTTTAGAAGGTACACCTTTGCAGACATGGACATGAATCGGCTCCAATGGTTCTTGTTCATTTGCCCAAAAATATACTACATATGCACCGATTCTAAAGATTTGTGGCATTATCAAAGCCTCCCTCTCTGGCAAACCTAATAATAATGTGTGCTGTTGATTCTAAAAATTCTTGAAATTTAGCAATATCTGCATCACTAAAACCTACAATATTCTTCCACTGATAATCCGGTAAATAGCACTCTGCTGATTTAAAGCCTCCATCTATAGGTTTTTCTATATATACTTTAACCCTCTCTTTTCCTTCCGCAATAAATGCTTCTGAATGAACTACTTCCGTATTATCTTCTAATGTCATAAAGGGATACATCATAAATATTCACTCCCTACTTGAATTTTTTATATATGATAAAAACATTATAATGCTCTAATAATATATTCCATAGTATATATCATTATATCATTTAATAACCGTAGATTCAACAAAATCTTCACAGTTATTCCTGTTATCTCAATGTTTTACATTAGAAGCTTTTTTTAATGGCTCTTTTATAGCCTTTTCCAATTTAACCATTCGCTCGCATAAAAATTCTTTAATCTTTTGCCAATCATCTTTATTAGTTATATTAACTTCAAATTAGCTTGATTTCCATAAAAGTTGACCATTTTCAAAGATGATTTCAAGATATTCTGTATCTCTTAACCAAGAAAGGTATGAGCGTACCGTACTTCCTACAAGTACATATTGCTCAAAATTCATCGCAAGCTTATAATAATTAAATAACTGCTGCAATATGGTTTCAAAATTTGACGGTTCTTTGCACAACTCAATGATTTTATCGGAAATTTCATATACTTTGTCAATATTCATTTGAGCAAGTGAAGCAATGCTGTCTGTTGCTTCAGCGTGGGCCGGAACAAACACGGCTGCATTTAATCCTTTTACCATATTTAATGTATCAATATATGCGGCAACATCATATATAAAGTTAATTTGATATTTTTCTAAGGTTTCTTTGCTTGATAAACAGTCTGCAAGATATATGACATCATCAGTTGTGCGAAAGCCTACCATATCAAAAAAGTGTCCGGGTAATCTTATAATGCTTAACCCCTCCGGCAGATTGTCATGGGTAAGAAATTCTGCATTGCTTTCCTGTGCTAAAAGAAACTTATGGCGTAAATCCTTCGGTGGAAATCCTCCATATAAAAATGACGGCTCAAGTATGGGATGATTTATAAAGTCACATTCCATTCCGGGAGCAAAAATCCTGCAATTTGCCTGCCCCTGCAAATATTTATTTCCTCCGATGTGGTCTGCATTGGAATGGGTATTATAAATAGCTGCTAATTTCCAATTATTTTTATCTAAAATCTGCCTGACTTTTCTACCCGCATCTTTATCGCTTCCGCTGTCAATTAAGCAGACTTCCGTCTCACTTAATTTAAAAAGTCCTATTTTCGCAGGACTTTGTATGTAATAACTGTTTTTACCTACCTGAATTAATTCATACATAATATACTCCATTCAAATTACATTTTCCTTCATGTTATAAAAAACTATATTCATGTTTACTTATATTCTATCACAAGATTTTTCCATTTACTACATTTATAATAAGAATAATTGACAATTTTGGAAGACAAAACTTTCCCTGCTTTCACTTATTAAAACACTATATTTTGGCTATGATTATAACCTGATTGTAATAATATTGTATATAATACCCTTATCTAAAGCATGATAAGGAAAACTTTTATTATATATTAATATAAGGAACGGACCTTGGAATTCCACATAGACCTGAATTAAATATTATGCTAAAATTATGCATAATATAAAAGCATTGTTGGGAAGGTACATTCAAATGGAAAATATGCGTTTTCGTTATACGGGTCAAGATTAAAACAACCATGAACCATCTGTACTAAACTATTGGATTGTTTTATCACTTTCCGGTAACTTATATTCGATACTATGACATGCTTGTTTCCTTATCTTTCTTAGCCAGTAGTAATATGATTTTGTGTTAATATCATTTTCTTTACAATATGCAATAATTGCTTTTACACTTAAATGACAATCTTCAATTATTTTTTCCAATGTTCATAAATTACTTTTGATTTTACATAGCTTACGTAATCCATTATGATTTCCTCTCCAATACTTTAAAAAGTCTAATAAATCTTAAGACTTATTAGACTTTTTAAAGTATTATCTCATATTGGATTTCTCTTTTAAATACGCTTTTTATTATGCACTTATATTTTATATTATACTTTTTATATTATACATGTTATAATCATGCCACATATAGCGTTAACATTAAAGTATAGTATTATAAGATTTAATACAAAAGGAGGATTATATGTACAAAATCAGTGATTTTGCTAAGATGACCGGTATATCTCAATCAAAAGTACGTTTTTATGAAAAAAACGGTTTATTAAAAGTAAGAAAAGATACAAATGAGTATAGATATTTTACAAGATGGGATGCTTTTCGTGTTAATGCATTTAGAGTTTTGCTTCAATATGGATTTACTGTTGAACAAGCAGTAAGAATGCTTGATGAAAGGCAATCAGATGAAATGTTTATTAATTCATTAGCAGAAAAACGAGAAGAACTTAAACTGCAAATTGAATTAATGAATTGCAGAAAAGAAGTTTTAGATAAAGTAATAAATTATCTTAAAGAAGATTATGATAGCAGATTTGAAGTAACTGAAAAAGATGATTATATTTATGTATTAGCTTCTAATGGAATAGACTTTAGCATATCATCCAAAAATGAAGAATTGTTAGCTCAATTTGCAGATTTGTTATCAATTACTTCTTATGCCAGAATTATATTGAAAGACGAGCTTATAAACAAAAATAGCATAATTAATCCAAGTTATACTTTTGCAATACCTAAATCTAGAGAAAACTACTTAGGGAAATATGAAAAATCAAAAACAAAACTACTTAAACTAGGTAAATGCATAAAATATTACAGAAAAGAAACAAGAGAAGAAAGTCAAAAAATTGAATCTTTTAATGAATTATTTAATTATTTAGAAAAAAATAAATATGAAATTAATGGTGATATTTTACTTCTTCCCAGCTTTTTAAACCTGGACGGCAATGGAAGCGATATTGAAGAATTATATATTCCAATAAAGTAGTAATAATTTTTCAACAAAAACACTTGACTCTAAACATTGTTCATACTTTATAATTTGAAATAATTAAATTATACATGGAGGACAAAATGTACAAAACGAAAAAAATTATATGCTTATTATTGATGCTTATTATGAGTATTACTCTGTTTACAGCATGCCAAGGCACTCAAACTACAGCACCTGACAACAATGCTGTAAAAGAGGAGCCGGTTAAAGAAGAGACTGACAGAGAAGAAACCAAACAGTCTTTTAAAGCTGGAACATACAAAGAAAAGGTATATGGATATCTTTCTTATTTAACTGTTGAGACAACATTTTCCGACACAGAAATAACAGACATTAAAGTATTGGAGCAAGCTGAAACACCTGAGATATTTTCTGTAGTAGAAGAACATATTACAAAACAAATAATCGATAACCAAACAGTATCGGTTGACATGGTAACAGGTGCAACCGTCTCAAGTGCCGCATTAATAAATTCTGTTACTAAATGTGCGGAACAGGCAGGAGGAGACATTGGTTTATTAAGAGAAAATATGGTAGAATTACAAGCCGGTGCGGATGAAGAATATACAACAGATGTTGTAATAGTGGGATTAGGAGCATCAGGGTTCATGGCAGCACATAATGCAGCATTAAATGGTGCTAAAGTTATGGCAATCGAAAAAGGAGCTGTTCTTGCAACTACAAACGGGTTGAAAGTTTCCGGTCCGTTTGCTGTAGATACACCTGTCTTGCAAGCACAAAATTCTCTATTAACTGTAGATAAGTCATTTTACCATATGATGAATTATTCTCATTGGTCTGTTAACGCTCCATTGGTTAGACGTAGTCTTGAAACATCAAAATTAGCGGTAACACAATTAATGGACATTGGTTATCAATTCCAAGAAGCAGACTTTAGATTTGAGACACCATTTAAAAATGAATATGGCGGATTCCACTTAATTTTAAACCCATTGTCGGAACGTGTGAGCATTTGGGAAAAAACTTTAGAAGAAGACAATGTTGATGTATTGTTCAATACAAGAGGAAAGAAGTTAATAATGGATAGGGACGAAGTTATAGGAGTTGAAGCAGAGAAAAAAGACGGAACAAAGGTAACAATATATGCAGATTCTGTAATTCTTGCAACAGGTGGATTTATTGGTAATAAAGAAATGATAGCTAAATATTATTCAGGTGTTACAATTAATCCTGCCGGAGGAAGCCTAAGCACAGGTGATGGTATAAATATGGCTTTAGAAGCAGGAGCCGTGCTGGATAAAAGTTTTGGTATTTGCGGAAGTGAATATGGCGGAACAAATACAAAGGCTACAAGAAGTGCAAAACAAGATAAATATGATCAAAATACAGCATTTAAATTTGGTACTTATGGCAATTTATTGGTAGATGCACAGGGAACCCGTTTTATGGATGAAGGGCTTTTGGTTGACTATCCTATGTCTTATGGCAGCGAGCCAATAATGCGTCACAGTCCATACTATGCAGTAATTGATCAAGCTTTAGTTGATGCAATGAAAACAAAAGGTTTATACGAATATACAAAAGAAAAAGGAGCTCCTGAGGATTGGACAATAGGAAATTACTACAAAGGTAAAATACTCACAAATTTAGGCGCTGACATCCAAGAAGGTATTGAGCAAGGTTGGGTCTTCAAAGCTGATACTATTGAAGAACTCGGACAACATTTTGGTTTAGATAATTTAAAGGAAACAGTAGATATGTACAATAAATTCTGTGAAGAAGGCAAAGACACTCAATTTGGAACAAATCCGATGTATTTGTCTCCAATTAATCAAGGTCCATTTTACGTTATTGAAAATCAATTCAGTGGTTGGAGCACAGCCGGTGGTGTTCGTGTTGATGACTCTTTAAGGGCATTGAATGATGATAACGAAGCTATACCGGGGTTATATGTTATTGGTTCAGATGCGGGAAGTTTATTCTGCACTCCTTACTATGATATACCAGGATCTTTCTATGGATTATCTATTGACTCAGGTACAATTGCCGGTGAAGAGGCAGCAGCTTATGCATTAAATAAGTAATATTAATGATCATTTATCCAACTGTTTTAAGTATGATTAGTGGGACAGTAATGATGCGTCTACTGTCCCATTAAATGCTAATAATAATATTCATTTTACCCTCATACTCTTCCTTAGCAATAAAACCGCTTTCATATAATTGCTTTATCTCTTCATATTTGTATGAACAAGTTTTGATTCAAGGTGTTTCTTAGTGTAAAATTCAAGTGAAATATAATCCTCACATTCATATTCGACAATCGGATAATACATTACCCTGGGACAAATCTTTATAAAATCTTCTTTTATACTCTTTTTTGCAAATATTTAATATTCATTTGATTCTCCCTCTTTGGAAAAGCCTGTTATCAGCTTTCAAAGCCTTACGAAGCATTCCTCCCGTTTTTCATTAACACTTATTATTAAATCCTTATGGATGCTTAATTAAATTCTAAAATCATATCATACCATGTTGCGCCACCATGCTTGGATTTAGAAACACCCTTGTTTTTAAACCCAAACTTTGCATAATAGTGAATCAGTGTATCTTTGCATGTTAAAATAACACCTTTGCGATTGGCTGATTTTGACACCTTTATCATATGATTCATTAGTTGTGCGGCATTTCCTTGATTTTGATATTCAGGCAATACATCAAGTCCAAAAATAGCTTGATAATCTCCACTTGGGTTGTGTAAGGATGCATCGCTAAACAGTTTGTCTTTGATAGTTTTTTCATTTGTAACGCATCCATTGATAAAACCAATTATTTTTCCATCGACTTCTGCCACAAAAAAGCTCTCGGGAAATGTTTTAATTCGTTGCTCCAATGATGCCCTCGAAGCAGCCTCTGCCTCCGGAAAGCACCTTGCTTCCGCTGCAGCTACCGAATCCAGGTCTTGCACAGAAACTCTTCTGATTTTTATATCCATATACTTTCTCTCCTTTTTTTATTAGAATATGTGAATGTACGGGCTATTGAACATATTATTTTTTGCTAATATTTAATATTCATAATTGCCCGCATTCATAATAAATTCACTTATTTATAACATTGCTTAATTTTTCCCACTCATTTTCCTTAAATCCAACTAAAACAATATCCTCTCCAACAAGTATAGGTCTTTTAACAAGCATACCATCGGTTGATAATAGTTTTATTTGTTCTTCATCAGACATATGTGCTAACTTTTCTTTCAAATTTAAATCTTTATACAGCTTGCCGCTTGTATTGAAAAATTTCTTTAAAGGATATCCGCTTTTCCCAATCCACTCTTTCAGTTCACTCTCGTTGGGATTCTCTTCCTTTATAGGCCGTTCCGCAAAATCAATATTGTTTTTTATTAACCAATCCTTGGCTTTTTTACATGTGCTTCATTTTGAATAACAAATAAATGTATATTTCATTTCTTCCTCCTCTTTTGGAATTTTGTGGACGTACCTTTGAATTTAAACTCAATCTACTGTTCTAATTTGATATTCAATTTGGTCCGTCCATAACGTCATTTTTTTAATCTATAATAATTCATGGTGTAATTTTCTTTGAATCCGCAAGACTTATAAAGATTTAAAGCATTTTTATTATTAGTTTCAACCTGTAAATTTATTGCTTCAACATTGCTTTCTTTCAATTTATTAATTGAGTGTATCAACAATTCTCTTCCATAGCCTTTTCCGCGATAATCGGACAGAACCTCCAAACCGTATATGCCGCCGATATTATCCGTAATTTCTAATCTTACTTTTCCTATTACCGCATTGTCAGTTCCAAATAAATATGTTCTGCCGGATGCAATACCTTCAATATCGCCTTCATAAAAAAACACAAAATTTTCTTTTGCAATTTTATCCACATCTTCAAGTGTAGCATTCCTAAAAATTAAATTATCAAAATTACATTTTTGTGTCACAGCCATATCTAAATTCATGTCATATTCGGAATGGGCATAATCGTCGGCTATATTTTTGATAAATTTAATACCGCCGACAGAATTATTGTCGCTCAGCAAAAGCATTGCTTTAGTATCTCTTTTATTAAATTCATCATTAACCAGCGAAAACAACTTAGTGAAAAATCCTTTCCTTCTATAGTCAGGATGCACCATGCCGTTAACTTCTATTTCATTGCCGCCGAAATCACAAATTCCCGCATACCCGATAAGCTTATTGCCGTCGAAAAGCATGAATTCATTTATATTATTTATGGTATTTACGTTATTTTCATATCTGTCCAATTTAAAATCAATTTCTAATTTCAGGTATGTATTATCATAATCAATGCAAATATTTTTCAAATTATTTATATCCGTAAAATCATTTATGTCTAAGGTTTCTTTTAATTTAATAAATAAATTGTTGCTCATCTCCACCTCATATTATTTATAACCTTTTATACTCGTTACTCTATCAATTCTATAAAATCTTCATATCCTTCCTTTTTCATTTCCGATAACGGAATAAACTTCAGTGAAGCACTGTTTATACAGTATCGCAAACCGCCTTCTTCAGCGGGACCGTCGTTAAAAACATGGCCTAAATGAGAATCGCTGTTTTTGCTTCTTACCTCTGTTCTTTCCATTCCAAATGATTTATCTCTCTTATAAACTATTGCATTTTTATCAATCGGTTTTGTAAAGCTGGGCCATCCGCAGCCCGAATCATATTTATCGGCAGATGCAAAAAGAGGCATGCCCGTTACTATATCCACATATATTCCTTTTTCTTTATTGCTCCAATACTCATTGTCAAACGGCGGTTCCGTAAAACTTTTCTGCGTAACGCTATATTGTTCTTTTGATAGCTTTTTCTTAATTTTGTCATCGGAAGGCTTTTTGAATTTTTCAACTTCCACTTTTTTGTTTCCCATTGGCTCTCCTTTCATTTATTAGAACTAATTCACCATTAAGTACATGGCGTCTTTCGGCCTTATTTTAACAATGCCGTAAGCCGTAATAATTCCTGCGGCTCCGCCTTGCATGACTGATTCAGTAATATTTTCTAAATTCTATATATATTATAACACAAATTTATATACTTTCCATTTATAATATATGATGACAATAAAAAAGTCAGCTTCTGTCAGTTATATGCGGTACAGCAGTTGACTACGATTTCACTATTTATATTATTTGCTGCAGTATTTCACAATATTTCCGGTACTTATCTGAAACCGGTCTCATCAACAACCGATGAATCAACATTGATTTTATGTCTCATTTTATATGCCCGCTTGTATTCGTACATTTTTTCATCGGCTATACTCAATAAATCATGCACCTTCAGGTCTCTTTCACCATCGTATTCAATAATACCATAGCTGATACTATGATCATAACAATTACCTTCCGCAATATTGCAGTTAATCAGCCTGGTTCTCAGTACCTCCATCTGTTCTTCGGCATTTTTACAGCACCAATTCTGAGCAAGAAGCATAAATTCATCTCCGCCCATACGGCATAGAACGGCCTCGGGCGAAAAGTCGTACAAAACCTCTGCCACAGCTAATATATATTTGTCTCCCTCGCGGTGACCAAAACGGTCATTTACATATTTGAGGTTGTCAATATCCACAAAGCAAAGTATAAAAGACCTGTTTTCCGACAGCCACTCGTCCAATACTTTCATTGCATAGCCTCGGTTGTATAATTTGGTCAGCATATCGGTATAAGCGGCATTTTGCAAATAGAACATATGCTCTTTTTCGGAGCTTACATCAGACATCATAAATACGAGAGCATTGTGCTCATGCCAGCTTAAAGGGTATATTTCAACCGAAAAATATTGGGTAACAACACCCTGACAAAACTCCAACTCGGCTAAACAAGGCTGTTCTGTCCCCGAAAAGTCTTCAGCTTTATTCTTCATCCAAAGGCGAATTGATGATTCAAATGCCGGACTGCATAAAATATCGCCGGCTTGATGATTTGTATACAGCCATTCAAAGTTCGTACGGCTCATCACAATGATCCATTGAGAAATCTTTCCGGTAATTGCCTCAAGCAAGCTGTTGTTTTGCTCCAAAGCCATTGCTTTTTGCCGCCCGTTTTCTATTTCATCCAAAAGCTTTGCCCGACGGCACTCAAGCTGCTCTGTCATAGCATTAAATGCATTGGCGAATTCTCCCATAAAATCAATGCGCTGACTGTAATCTCCCCGGGCAATCTGCTGCGCCTGCCAGTTAAGATGCTTCATTTTTGCGTGTAATGCTTTAAGCGGAGCAGCCATTTCGTTTTCAGGTGCAGGCAGAGGTATATCTAATCTTCCCTGAGAGAGAGCTTTTGCCAAAACTTGGGTTTCTTTAAGGCAGGCTGCAAAATATTGCATTCCTTTTCCAAGCTCCCTGAAGCCCGACCGCAAACTGTCCAACTCTAAGTTGGCATTATCCGGGTCATATATTATATCATGCATATAATCAAACAATATTTTTGCACTTGGGTCCACAATATTTCACTTTCCTTCCTTCTGTGCATGGTTATCTTTTAAAGAGTGATTTTCCCTTTAAAACGACACGCTCTATCCCCTAAAGCCCAGCAATCCACTTCCCGTACATCATATTTTTTCCCTGTATATATTTCAAGAATTCCTGCAATAAAACCCTCGTCATAGCTGCATACAGACTCGTTGGTTATCGGCAGCCCGCTGCAGTCCAAATCCTGCTCAACCGTCAGCATGATTTCACCGTTTACATCATCGTATGACTCCATACGCAAAATACCGATTTTTAAATCCCGCAGGTTCTTTTGCAGGCTGGAGATAAATGTATTAAAATCAACTTTTATGTCCATTATATTTTTAGTAAATTCCATTCCGGCTAAAAAGCCGGCATTGCGAAAATATTCATTTGCTTTCTTTTCACCATGTTCCTTGCTTAATACGTCCAACATGGTATACTGCATCAATCGGTATACCAATACAGGCATTCCGTCACCCAAATCTTCCCTGCCTTTTTTAATATCGCCAAGATTTTCCCACGAGAAGACGCTATGCTTTTTATTTGTCATAAAAACATTTTCCATACTATCTCCCTTGTTTAAACTTCAAGTACTAATAAACATCGTCATCCCTTCAAATTATTTGATAAAAATCTGACGATATTTTCAGGCATTTTATCACACCATACAATAAAAGTCAAGAAATAGTAAGGCTTCCGCCATTAGTCTAGTAAGGCTTCCGCCATTAGTCATTGGTGGTGTCGCCATTGCCGCTGACAGGTATTGCCTCCCCTCCGATTTTTGAGTCTGGTTTTAAGATAGCTTTAAAGAAATCCTTTACTCTTGCTGCTTTTTCTCTTAGTTCTCTCAGCTCCTGCCCCGCATAAACCCTGACATCCGCTGAAACACCATAAGCCTCTACGCCTAACTTCTCCGCAATATGAAGAGCTCTGTAAAGATGATATTCTTGCGTTACTATTAATATTTTTTCAGCCAGAAATATTTCCTTCGCCCGGTAGATGCTGTCATAGGTGGATATGCCGGCATGATCCATGAATACATTTTCCGAAGGTATTCCCTTGTTTATGGCATAATCCTTCATTATATTTACTTCATCATATCCTTTTTTGGTATGATCTCCGCTCATTAATATTTTATCCGAAACACCATTTTCATATAGTTCGATTCCCGTATTTATTCTGTCCTGCAGCATTGGGCTTGGAGAACCGTCACTTCTTACACCTGCACCAAGAACTATTATGCAGTCCGGATTTATATTCAACGCATCATTTTTAGAGATAATTGAATCTTCTGTTGATGACTTAACATATGAATTTATAAGGATAAATGTTAAGAATACTGCAATAATCAAAATTATTAATTTTGACAATACACTCTTTATAAATTTGAATGATTTTTTCATATTTTCTCCGTTCACATCAGAGGTCTGTTCATAAAATTCCTAACTTATCTTTTACCACACAAAGGTTCTTCCCCGGAATTCTTCTTGCCACTCAAAGGTCAGTCCCCGGAATTCAAAGGTCCGTCCCCGGAATTCTTTAGGATTTCTTCTAAGGTTGTTGTAAATTCGCCGGTGGCTTTGTAGCCTTGGAATTTGGTTTTATTGTATTTTTTGCTAAATTCATCGTAGTATTTTTCTTTTACATATATCTCTTTGTTTTCTATGTCATAATACAGGTCAAAATTGTATTCATTTTCTTTGGTAAAAAACAAGGCTTTGTTTTTTACCAAAATATCTGCTTCCAACCAGTAATATCCGTTATCCTTTGCAGGCAATTCAGCTAAAACTTCGGTTTTTTCGGATTTAAGCAGATTTTCAAGAATAATTTTCACCTTACTAACCTTGTCTCCGTCATCAAACAAACTTCCGTCAAAAGTCACATGCTTTTTTATTCCTTCATGCTGGTTTGTATACCTGAATCCGTTATTTTCATAAACGGTTGCATCAATTTTAGAAACAGTGCTAATTGCACCGGTCATATTGGTAATTTCCGAATTCAATGCATTTTCAACATAGGAAATATAGCTGTTTTTCTTAAATACTCTTAATATTATCAGCAATAAAATAACAATTGCACCGGCTAAAAGTACAATACGCCTGTAATTAATTCTCCGTCTTTTGCTGTATACCCTTTTTCTTCTTGCCATAGCTCACCATCCTATACCCTTTATTTCAAGAAGATTCTTGATTTTTTCCATAAGCTCATTTCTGCTGCCTTCATTGTTTATTACTTCATCCGCCATGAGCACCTTTTCTTCGATAGGTATTTGCTTATCTATTATTTTCAATACATCTTCCGGGTTTTTGTTTTCGCTTATTGCTCTGTCTGTCAATCTTTTTCTTTGAGTTTCCTCAGAAACATAAATCAGCCATATTTCATCATATGTTGGTTCATGAGTTCCTTTTGTTTCCAACATCAGCGGTATGTCAAGGAATATTACCGAATCTGAAGATTCTTCAATACCTTCTTTCAGTTTATAGTACACATATACATGTACTATTGAATTAAGCTTATTCAGCTTTTCTTCATTGTTAAAAACAATTTTCCCAAGCTTCTGCCTGTCTATTGCTTTATTTTCTTTTAATATTTCTTCCCCGAAATAATTTATTATTTTGTCATACAATTCACTTCCGATATTGTAACCTTCATGAACAATTTTATCCGAATCAAGAACCGTAAATCCCAGCTCCTTAATAATATTAACGGCTGTTGTTTTTCCTGTTCCGATACCTCCTGTAATTACAATAACCTTAGGCCTATTTTGCTTCATACCAGCTACCGCCTGTACTGATGTCAGATTTCAGGCGAACCTTGAAATCAACAACTACATTTTCCATTTCTTCTTTCAGTATTACCTTTACTTCTTCGAGCTCCTCCTCGTAAGCTTCAATAATCAGCTCGTCGTGAACCTGAAGAATAAGTTTTGACTTCATTTTATTGTTTTTTAATCTGTTGTAAACTCCGACCATGGCTGCCTTTATTATATCCGCAGCGGTTCCTTGAACGGGAGTGTTTAGGGCAATTCTTTCCCCAAAAGAGCGAATGTTAAAATTACGTGATGAAAGCTCCGGTATATATCTTCTTCTGCCGAAGTATGTGGTTACATATCCGTCCTTTTTACCTTGCTCTATAATATCCTTCATGTATTTTTCAATATTTGAATAGTATGCCATATAATTGTCTATATATTTTTTTGCTTCTTTTCTCGGTATTTTCAAATCTCTGCTAAGACCGTAATCACTGATTCCGTATACGATTCCAAAGTTAACGGCTTTAGCCCTGCTTCTCATTTCGGGGGTAACCTCAGATAATTCCACATGGAAAACCTGAGAAGCAGTCTTTGCGTGAATATCCAAATCATGCTCGAAAGCATCTATTAGGTTTTGCTCATTTGCCAAATGGGATAATACTCTAAGCTCAATCTGCGAATAGTCGGCATCACAAAGGCTGTAATTATCCTCCGGTATAAATGCCTTCCTTAATTCTCTGCCTTCCGGCGTGCGGGTGGGAATATTTTGAAGGTTTGGCTCTGTACTTGAAATTCTTCCGGTTGAGGCGATTGTCTGATTAAAAATAGAATGCACTCTGCCCGTATCCTTATTAACCGCACTTTTTAATCCCTCCACATAGGTGGAATTTAACTTAACCATTGATCTGTATTCTATAATTTTTTCCACTATTTCATGCTCGGAGCTTAATCTTTCAAGCACCTCGATATCCGTTGAAATACCGGTCTTGGTTTTTTTGATTATGGGAAGACCTAATTTTTCAAACAAAATAACCGAAAGCTGTTTCGGAGAATTAATGTTGAAGCTTTCACCGGCAAGCTCATAAATAGTTTTTTCAAGCTCGGAAATTTCTTCCTGAAAATGGACTCCCAATTTATCTATTACGTTTAAATCCACTTTAAATCCAACAAATTCCATGTATGCCAAAACCTCAATCAAGGGAAGCTCTATATTTTCATACAAAGAAGTCATCTGAAGCTCATTTATATCCGAAGATATTTGTTTTTGTGCCTTGTTTACTGTGTTTAAATAGTTGAAAATATATGTCTTTCTTTCCTCAAGACCAAGCTCCTTGAATGTTTTTCTTTTAACTCCGGTACCAAGAATTTGATTTTCGGAAGGAATTTCCGCATTCAAAAATTCATAGGCAATCTTATCGATTGAATATGAGCTTTCAGAAGGATTTAACAGATACTTTCCAATTTCGGAATCAAATTTAATATTATTTATTTGGATATTATTTTTCATCAAATAAATTATTTCATTTTTTAAATTATGCCCCCAAACTGCTATATCCCTGCTTTCAAATATGTCTTTTAAACTTTCGATAACCTTATTCCCATCCGCTTTTTCAAAATCTATATAGTAAATTTTATCGCCGTTTGAAATACCCAGAGCAATCGCATTGCTGGTCAGTGCTCTTTCTCCGTCTAACAAAAACTTTACGGATGTCTTTTTGCTTTTTGTAATCGCATTGTCTATATCATTAATATTATTGTCCCCAATATATATAATGTCGCATTTAACCGGGGGTGCCGACCTGTCGGCAGTGCCGGCATCAAACAAGGATATCTGTCTTCCCGAGTCATCGGCAGGTATTTCTTCCGCAATACGCTTCTTAAACACACGGAATTCCAACTCGTCATACAACTCCGACAGCTTCTTCATGTCGGGTTTTTGCATCTTGAATTCTTCAATATCAAATTCGATGGGTATGTCAGTAATAATACGTGCCAAGGTTTGACTCATATAAGCCTGCATTTTGTCCGCTTCTAATTTTTCTTTGAGTTTTCCCTTGATGCTGTCAATATTTTCATAAATATTGTCTAAGCTTTTATACTCCTGCATAAGTTTCAAAGCGGTTTTTTCACCTACTCCCGAAACACCGGGTATATTGTCGGAACTGTCCCCCATGAGAGCCTTTAAATCTACAAACTGTTCGGGAGTCAGCCCGTATTCTTCCTCCATGGATTTTAAATCCATTTCCTCTGTGTTTGAAACACCCTTTTTTGTTAAAATAACTTTTACGTTTTCATCTATAAGCTGCAAATAATCCTTGTCGCTGGTAACCAAGTACACATCTGTTCCTTGCTCCTTAGCCGCACATGCAAATGTACCTGCCAGGTCGTCGGCTTCGAAACCTTCCACCTCTACACGTTTAATTCTATGTATGTCAAGAACATCCCTGATAAGCTGAAACTGCTGAACCAATTCATTTGGAGCTTTTTGCCTTGTTGCCTTGTAATCCTTGTATTGCTGGTGCCTGAAGGTTGGTTTTTCGGGATCAAAGGCAACACATAAATATTCGGGTGAGTATGTATCTATAAGTTTATACAACATACTTAAAAATCCGTATACGGCATTTGTATATTGTCCTTTTTTTGTTTTTAACGGCGGTAATGCGTAAAATGCCCTGAACAGCAAGCTGTTGCCATCCAATATCATTATTTTTTTCATTGACATCTCCTTTATGCGCTAACCCCATTTTTCAGTGTTTTTCTGAAAACAATTTATGCGACGTAAGTGGCTGATAAATCGGTGAATTCCCCTGCGTCCCAATCATGGCGTTTGCTTTTCCTTTATTATATCAAGTAAAAGTATGCGGGTAAAGGAAAATTTCATCTCATATATCCATTTACCATACATATAATGAAATATAATTATGGAGGTATGAAAATGAAAACCCTTGAACCAAAAAACTATAATTTTTCAGATGTAAGATATTTTTCACCTGTTCAACTGAGCGAGCACTATAAATTATATACAAATTACATAAACTGCATCAACAAGGTTAACGATGATCTGCAAAATGAAGAAATTTATACGCAGTGCAATTCCAACTACAGTGATATAAGGTCAGCTCAAAAATCAAAAACATTTTGTTTTGATTCCGTAAAGCTGCACGAGCTTTATTTTGAAAACTTAACAGGAAATAACACAAGAATTCAGGGACCCGCCGAAAGGTTAATCATCGATACCTTCGGTTCTTACAACAGCTTTAGGGATAAATTCAAATGTATCGGCATGAGCATGAGGGGATGGGTTTTATTTTGTTATGATAAATATAATGACGATTATTATATTTATGGTCAAGACTCTCATGATAACGGTGTAATGCTGTATGCAGAGCCCTTAATAGTTTTAGATGTCTATGAACATGCTTATATGATTGATTTCGGAATAAACAGAAATATATACATAGATGCCTTTTTCCAAAACCTTGATTATAATGTTGTTAATCAGCGTCTAAATAAAATTAAAAATTAATCCCTGTAACAGCATAAACCTTCAGACATATAATATCTTAAACACATTAATTTAAGGAGGTTAAACATGGGATGTTTTGGTAGAAATAGAGTAGGCGGAGCAGGAGGCGGAGGATCGAGTTTACTATTCTTCTTCTTATTATTGGTAATTTTATTCAATGAGTGCTGCGAAGACGAGTGCTAATAAATAGAGGCCTGTTTTCAGGCCTTTACTAATTTATGGACATTCCTTCAGCCTCACAGGCTGTCTCAAATTTTGGGACATTCCTTTTGCAGCGGAGACCCTATTCGGGGATATTCCCCTTACCCGCAAAGACTAAGTACGGGGACATTCCTCTTCCCAACAGAGACTCACCCTACAGTAGAGGTGTGTCCCCATACCTATTGTGTAGAGGTGTGTCCCCCTACCTATTGTGCAGAGGTGTGTCCCCATACCTCATAATCATGAATTCTTTGAATTTCTCTTCAACATTGGAAAAATATCTGTCTTTTTGATATACATAGTACAACTTTCTTTTAAGTTTTATGTCATCTGATTTTACGACAAACAGCTTCCCTTCATTAATTTCATTTTCAACCGCCTTCAATGGAAGTATTCCGATTCCCATGTCATTTAAAATGAATTTTTTTATCATTGTATTGTCTTCTGCCAATACTTTTATATTTAAATCATTTAGCTTAATTTTATGTTTATTTAAATAATTTTCAAATATATGAAGGGTTGCGGAACCTTGTTCTCTCAATATGAATTTCTGTTCTAATAAGACTGATACATTGACATTATCCATGAGTTCTTTTCTATTGGTCGAAGCGATAAGAACAATTTCATCTTCAGCAATACAAATGCTGTCAATTTTTTTATTTTTGTATGTGCTTCCGGTAAATCCAAAACTGATGAAGCCTTCTTCTATATTTTTAAAAACAATATCCGAATCTGCCTTTTTTATTACATATGATATATCCGGGTGCAGCTTATGAAATTCATAAATAAGTTCCTGAATATAGTAATCAGCAGGCACTGAGCTTGTATAAACAGCAAGAGTTCCCGTCAGCCCGTCGTTCTTTTTTAGCATTGAATAAATTTTATTTTCTTCATTTAATACACTCTTTGCATATTTGTATAAAACTTTGCCTTCTTCTGTGGGATAGATTTCTCTTCCGTTTTTTCTGAACAAATCTGCACCAAAATCATTTTCTAACAGTTTAAGCTGTTTTGACACAGCAGGCTGAGTAATAAATAATTTTTCGGCTGCCTTGGAAATATTTTTCAAGTCTATAACTTCAATAAATGTTCTCAGATACGATGTATTCATTATATCTCCTATATTGGCTGAATTCCCATTCCAATTGCTTCATGCTCAAACCCTCTTCTCGGAGAACCTATCTGTCCGTAAAGAACCACGGCAATCCAATTTCCGCTTGAAGCATCATCGTCGATTAATTTACCCTTCACTATTGTGAATGTAAGTCCCGCGCTTCTTAATACTTCGCCGAGCATTACCTGCCCCCTGCAATATCCGCTTAATGCCTCGATTATTGCATGATACAGCGCATGCTCCTCATGATAATCTTCCTTTATTATATTTTCCCTATATGCCGCAGTTTCTATGGATGCAATAATCTTTTTAGCATCCATGGAGCCTGCTTGTCCTTTGTAAATTATATAGTTCTTACTTTCATAATATTTTTTGAGCTTTTCATCATTGCCGCTTGTTATGGCAAGAAGCAGTGCTATTTTTCCTATACCTAATTTTCCCATGTGAATCCCTTTTTTGTAATCCTGAGTGAATGGATGGGGCAACTTTCGTATGCGACTTGCGACTCAGAATAATAATTTTTTACATATTTTATTTTACATTATTGTATCATTTAAATGGGGACAATTCCAATATTTTTTTCTCAAATTTAATTGTTTCGACTTCAAGGAAATCGGCTTTTTCCTTTAAAACTTTTACAAATTCACTATCTTTAATCGAATCCAAATTGATTCTTATGTTTAGTACGGCTGATAACACACCCGTTCTTGCCATCATTGCACCTACTAATGCATCCGTAACGGAGTTTGAGTTCCCCCTTAGTACAACCGCTTCTGCCAAAGGTAAAATTTCAAATGATGTTTCTGCAACTTTGAGAGGAACAGATGCCGCAATTTTTAAACCTTCTTCAATTTCAGACAATCGAAGTGATTTTTCTTGTTCAGTTTCCTTTGGAAGCTTATATGCTTCCATAACTTTATTGTAAGCAAGGCTGTCCTCTTCAATATAGTTTAACAGCTTATCTCTAAGTGCGGAAGCTTTACTTATTATATCCGTCATTTCTTCCTTCGAATCTGCGTACTTTTTCTTTCCGACGGTTAAATTGGCTACCATCTCCGCCAATGCAGCACTTAAAGCACCGCATAGTGCTGCAATGCTCCCTCCTCCCGGCACAGGAGAATCAGAGGCAACAATTTGTGCAAATTCATCTATCGTCATATTTTTCATGTTAGTTCCCCTTTACGATTTTACCATTTTTGATTACCGTTTCAACAATATTCACTGCCGCATGGTATGGCAGAAAATGAATGGACGGATATTCCAATATTATTATATC
>DAIMMU010000192.1:0-4496 GCA_036720515.1 Sedimentibacter sp. | reverse complement strand
TCCTGCCCCACAACAAAATTTACTAAATCAGTCGGCAATTTCTTTTCAGTCATAGTTTTTAAAGCTTTACTTGTAAGGTCTTTCCTAAGGTTTTCTTTTTCTAACTGGTCAGCTCTTTCATTTGCTTTTTTAGCGTCTTCTAAAGCTTTTGCTAATAATGGATCCTTAGGTTTATCATCAGGATGTTTCTTGTAATATTCATCATCAATAAGTTTCTGCAAATTATTTGTTTTCCATGTTTCAAGTGCCTTTTTAGAATGCTTATCTTTTTCAGAATCCATGAAAGCCTTAAAATCTTTGTCATTTTCTGCTTTATTCTTAAAAGCGTCTAGTGTTAAACCACTTGAAGCAAGCGCCTTACCTAAATCGCTTTTAGAAACTGTTTCGTCAATGTCATCATCATCTTTTAATGTCTCTAATAATTTTGTTAATTCACTTTTTTTCATAATATTTTTACCTCCTATGTCCTCTTAACTCCATTACAGAACTAAGAACACAATTAATTTTTATAAAATAAAAAAGCCTTAGTTCCCTAAGACGTTGTAATTCCCATATATCCCTGGGCATTAATCCTAATGGCGGTTCACTCATTCTCCATCAACCCCTATTCCTTTATTTTTAAGCCATTGGCTATAATCTTCGTAGTCGATTACGTCTTTGCTTTCATTATCTTTTCGTTTTGTTGGTTTCCATCCTGCCAGAGGAACATTTATATATAAACATCTGCATCCGGGATGTGTATCTTCAGGTATTTGCGGTTTTGAATCATCATCAATATCAAAATATTGTCCATCAAGTTCAGCACATTCAGAGCATGTATTCGCTTCAAGAGTTGCACAATACATCTGTTTTTCAACGCCTGCACTCTCTCCAATATCATCAATGGCTTGACTTTGCACTCTTGCATTTTCTGTATTCACAAGACGTTGGCTTTCATATGCTCCCACATTAAACGTATGCTGAATATCCTTACCGAGCTTGTCTATAGTTGTTTTGCCATTCATTGCATCAACTATACCTTGCTTAACTTTATCAGCCACAGCGGCTTTATTTTGCCATATACGACTACTGAATAATTCTCCATCAATCGGATTATTTACAGCAGCGTCAATATATTCTTTTTTTAACATATTGAATTTAAGATTTACATTTATGCCAGAGTCCATCACATAAGCATTTTTGTAATAAGTATCCTGGTAATTTTTCTTTAAAATATCTGTTACCTGACTTGTTTCAACATTACCCATATCCTTCGCCATGGCTGTAAGTTTGTTATTTAAGCCACTCAAAATATTAGATTTTTGGAATGAAGTAACTTTCAATAGCCCATCTGCGGCATATTTAACATAAAGTAGTCCAAGAAACTTGTGAATTTCATCAAGATGGTCTTTCTGGTTCTTATATACGGTCTGCATCTGCTGATTCGCAAATTTATCGGCATCAATTTTTATTTGAGTTATCATCTTTTGATACTTCTGATTTATCTTCGCCATTATGCAGCACCACCATTACCAGAATTATTTAATAAACTATCTCCAATTGAATTAGCTTCATTCTCCTGTTTAATCTCTTTTATTTCATTATCCGGATTATCAACAAAACTTAATTGTGCAAGTCCAGTCTTGAGCGATAATTTTCCATTAAGTTGAGAAATTATCTGTGCCATCATCAGATCATCTGTTGGAATATTAGGAGTTATCTTAATGTCAATGTCTTTCCAGTCGTAATCCTTATTTTGTTTAATCTTCAGGTATTCAAATAAGAATTTTAACCTTACCTTTATGCAATCAATAAGAGCCTGAATATTATTTGTGCATTTCTCTTCAAGTCCTATAAGACGGTTTCTTAATGCCAAGCTTGAAGTATTGGAAACTAATTTTTCATTATTATTAATATGGCTGCTTAACTGATACATTTTATCCTCAAGAGTATTTAATGTATTCTGTACAAAAGAATCATTTATTTCTTTAATTAACCATTTGGCATCCGTATTTTGCCCTGGTAAATTCATTACGCCTAATTCTTTCATCCTATCAAGTTGAGTTTTACCATTTTCATCCTTGGTTTTATCATCAAGCTTACAATTTTTAAAAACAAGGTATGCGTTACGGAAATCAGATATTTCATTTACCATATCTGAGAGGTTTGTTTCATAGCCATCTTCCAAACCTTTCAACATAGCATAAAGGCTTTCGTCTATAGTCCCTATATTTACAATTCCTACAGGTACCTGAGAAAATACATTCACATCAGCATTATTATTAACCGGTCCTATACCTGTAATATTATTAAATCCTGTGCTGCTATTATCATTACCCTTTACTATTTCATCAGTGCTTGGTGTTATTGGTGTAAATACATCCCCTACAACGCTATAATGCTCAATGGTATCAACAGTATAAACATCTGCATACAACTGCTTCATGGTGTCAAATTTCTTTGTCCAAAACCTGATAAACAGTATCACATTACCATAATCATCCTGAAGAATATAACTGTCCAATGGGGTGCAAATCAAGCTATTAAACAAGCCGTTAGAATCAATGTAATAAAGCTCATATGCCTCATTGAAAATAAGACTCTGCTTACATAATTCTTTGTTATGTTTCTCTTTCCAGTGCCTGAAATTAAACCTTATATCCTCAACTACGTTCGGATTACCCGAATGTGAAGTGTAAGTTACTTTATTACCCATACAATAGGACGCTTCCTCATTAACAAACTTCTGGATAAAATTGCATTTAACTTTAGTATTGGCTCTTTTAGTAATCATCTTATAATTTTGCATTGCATCAGTTTTGCCGTCGTAGTACCTTTGCATATTCATATATGTTGTCAACTTCATATCGAAATCCTGTTTGCATTTTTTCAATAACTCCAAATCTATCATGTTTTCACCTCCTATAATCCCAATTTTCTACGGTCAAATAACTCAACTTTTTGAATTACTTCTATATTCTCAATTCTATTTGCAAATTCTGCAGTAATATCAGGTGCATCATCATGTTCGGTATATTTTTGTCCTGCAAAATCCTTAATCTGATCCACAAATTCAGTATCTTCATCAGCAAATATTATTTGCCCCTTGTTCATAGCTGAAATAATCGTACTAATTTTATCATCCTTATTTTTGCGCTGCATTTCATTTATAATCTCAATGCCTCTATATTTTAAAACATCATCATTGTTAATTTTTAATTCCAATTGATTAGCGTCTGCACCATTAAACGTATTTTTTTCGATATAAATATGTGTTATATCCGGATATTCTTTTAAAAGCTTAATGGCATAGTCAATATATTTATCAAAATCAGTTCTGGCATTAATCTTTGCAAGTTCAGCTTTACGCCCATATTTCAAATTGGTATCTGATTGAGAACCAACTAAATAAGCACAATAATCAGACTTACCATTATTAGTTGAAGCAGGATCCATCAGGAGCATTGTTTTTATAAAATTATGTGTTTCAATTGTCTTTCTTGGTTCAGTATTAACAACTTTAAACCATTTTTCACCAATACTATTGACATCACCCTGCACCTCCTGTTTAAATGAAGCCGGATTTTCATAATATTGAAGTGCCATGTCAAGGCAGTCCCAAAATTCAGCCCACAACATAGGATAATGCATATCTTTTTCATGCTCATAATAAAACTCCTTAGCATTATCCAAGTGGTTTTCATCTTTGAAATTAAAAAGGATGTTCTTAAACTTTTTCCATAAACCAGAATTAAAGTAATGGTCAAGGCCATTAATCTTTTTACCATCTTTGTCTATGAAATCATCAATAAGAACACCTTTTTTATTTTTAAATTTCCATGTTGGCTGCTTAAGAAGTCTACTGTAAAAACATTCTTTATGCTGCAAGGTACCAAGAGCAATTAGTGTTGTACCTCGTTTAATGGTTTTGCCATCACGAATCAGTGGTTTTTGAACTGCGAATTTAACATCATCACTGAATCTTTTCCACTTTTTCTCTCTTGCATCCTCGGTCCTAACATCATCATCCGACTGGTAATCATCCAGGATAATTAAATCAGGTCGGCAGTTATCATATTTACGTCCACGCATTGGACTTGAACTTGCAATAGCTTCCACAAAGGTACCATTTGTAAATTCAAGCTGTGTGCTATTACAAATATAACGCTTATCCTTATCATCAAGTAACTTACCGAAAGCATTTTCGATATATTCGTTATTCAAAAATGTATTTTTAATATCCTTAATAAATTTCTCAGCTGTAGAACCTATATCTGAGCAAATAAGAGTATATTTTTTAAATCCATATGAATGAACCCAGCAAGTAGGACCATAATTGCCAAATGCACTCTTGCCTGTACCTCTTGGAAGTATTCTTCCTAACTGCGCAGTTCCATTACCTATAATGGAATCCTGAATATCTTTCCAAAGTTCTCTATGAACCTCAGCAATAGGAGCCGCGGCATTATCCGGCTTTGGCAAAAATGTATCTTGTAAGAAGTACATACAGAAAAACT
>DAIMMU010000191.1:0-4560 GCA_036720515.1 Sedimentibacter sp. | reverse complement strand
CATAATTATTTGCTGCCAGGTTACACTCATGATGCCGTTAATTAAAAATTCCATGCTAAGACTCCTTTTCATTTGTTGATACTATTTTAATATAAATAAGCATTTAAATCAATAATATACATTTATTGATTAATTTATATTTTTTTCTGCTTTATTCCGGGATTTTTCTGTGCTTTCAAACCTGACATTGTTATATGAGCTTATTCTTCCCTCTTTGATTATTTCTGCAACATATTTTTTTATGTCTACGATGAAATCCTTGGAGGAGGCTTCTTTTTTTGCAATTTTGCTCAGGGTGCTTTCCCATTCTCCCGTTAAATCCGGTTTCTTCAGCTTCTCATGAACAATTTCAATCAATTGTATTCCGTTATGAGTAGGTACAAGATTTTTTTTGTTTCTTTTTATATATCCCACTGATATCAGCTTTTCGATTATGCCGGCTCTTGTAGCAGGCGTGCCTAAACCTATGGACTTCATTTCTTCTCTTAATTTTTCATCCTCTATTTGCTTTCCCGCTGTTTCCATCGCAGTTAAAAGGGTTGCTTCGGTGTAAGGTTTCGGAGGAGTTGTTTTCTTTGTTACAACCTTCACTTCTTTTGGTTTGATTGTATCTCCCTCATTTAAATTAATGGTAATTTCCTTGTCCTCAGCGTCTTCCTTTACTTCTTTACCCAGCATGATATCCTCTATTTCCTTCCAGCCGGGTATTGCTATTTTTTTACCTCTTGCCTTAAATTTTTCATTTTCGATTACTAATTCTATGTCTGTCTGGTCAAATTCTTGTTTTCTGTCAAGTATTGCAATAAATCTCGCAACAATGAGTTTCAATATATTATTTTCTCTTTCAGGCAGCTTGATTGCTGAAATATTTTTAATGTTTGGAGTTACTATAATTGCATGGTGGTCTGTTACCTTTGAATCATCTATTACTCTTTTATCTGTATTTAATTTTTGTTTAATAACCTTATCCACACAGTATTCCGAGCCCTTCCAGCCATTTCTTATGTTTTGCAAAAGACCGGGAATCTTAGCTTTCATATCCTTTGTCAAATATCTCGAATCCGTTCTCGGATATGTTGTCAGTTTGTATCTTTCATATAAATTTTGTGCTGCTCCTAAGGTTTGCTCCGCCGAATAACCGTATCTGCGGTTTCCGTCTCTTTGAAGTTCCGTCAAGTCATATAAAAGAGGTCTCTCGACTGTTGCTCTTTTTGTTTTTATTTTTGTAATACTTCCTTCCTTATCCTTGCACTTATTTACTATTGCCTCTGCTTTTTCTATTTCATCTATTCGGGTACCTTTTTTATTAAACCATGTCGCAGTAAACATTTCACAGTCTGCAGTCACTTCATAAAAAGGCTGCGGTACAAATTCATCTATTTCCTTCTGCCTTGAAACAATAAGTGACAATGTTGGAGTTTGAACTCTTCCTATTGTAAGCTTCTGATTATATTTCACCGTAAAAAGCCTCGTTGCGTTAATCCCAACGAGCCAATCAGCCTCTGAGCGTGCTCTTGCGGACTGATAGAGACTGAAATATTCCTTGTTGTCTTTCAGATTATTGAAGCCTTCGGAAATAGCTTCATCAGTCATACTGCTTATCCAAAGCCGCCTTACGGGTTTATTGCAGCTTGCATTTATGTACACATATCCAAATATAAGCTGCCCTTCCCTTCCTGCATCTGTTGCGCATATTATTTCATCGACTCTTTCATCAAGCATGAGAGATTTTACTGTTTCATACTGTTTTTTTGTCTGAGGAATTACATTGTATTTAAACTTATTGGGAAATATGGGAAGATCCCTGATATTCCATCGTTTATATTTGGAATCATATTCTTCCGGGTACGCAAGCTGTATCAAATGCCCCACACACCATGTTATAATGTATTCTCGGTTTTCCATATAACCGTCTCTTGATGTATTTATATATAAAACTCTTGCAATATCCTTTGCTACTGACGGCTTTTCCGTTACTATCAACTTCATTTTAACTTCTTCCTTTATTAACAATCGTTTCCTATTATAGCATAAATGAAATTGGTTTTGCAAAAAAAAAATTGTTCTTTAGTCAAAGAACAATTTTTTGATAACTATGTCATGCTTTGATGGTTTGGAGTAAATGTTGCGCAATCCGTTTCCTGCGACGATTTGGCATTTCGTTTTTGTACCTCTATTTTTTGAGCATTACAGTGATCTCCATCGGCATAATAGTGACATGTGTTTACAACACACCTGATGCCGGGATTAGGATGATCCATTTTTTGTACTTTGCCTTCCATATACGTCTCCTTATTGATTTTCAAAAGTTTAATTTAAACTTTCTAAAATATTATGCCCCTTAATATTTTTTTTATAATCAAATCACTATTATTTAAGTTTAACAAGTATAGAAGTTTTTCATATAATAAAAATATACTTTACAAGGAGGTACTAAATGAAAGAAAAACATGTTTTTGCTGGTAATAACACATCTGAAGGATTTTTTAGCTATTTCGGCTATTTATTAAAGCCGGAGGAAGCTGAACATATTTATATTCTTAAGGGAGGTCCGGGGGTAGGAAAAAATCGTTTCATGAAAAAATTTGCAGAAAAAACGAAGGAAAAGGGCTATTCGGCAGAATATATACACTGCTCCAGCGATAATGTAAGTCTTGACGGAATTTTAATTCCCGAATCGAAAATTCTTTTTGTTGACGGCACGGCACCTCATATCATTGATCCTTTAATTCCGGGAGCAGTTGATGAAATAATTAATCTCGGAACCTTTTTAGACGGTCAAAGGCTAAAAAAACACAAAGCTGCAATTGTCCAAATTAATAAAGCTAAATCAAATATATACAAAAGTGCTTACAGATATTTAAAAGCTGCAGGTATTATTTATGATGAAGTTTGTTCTATTTATGATTCATATGTCAATGGAGACAAATTTAATGAAATGTGCGAAAAAGCAACAGTTAAATTGTTTAACAATACATATTGCAAAAAAACAGGCAATGTCAGAAAATTATTTACCGAAGCATTTACGGCAAACGGATATATAAGCCATACAGAGCTTTTTTTTGAAGAAAATGAAGTGTGGGCAATAGTAGGAAAAGATACAAATTATTCATCTATGTTCCTTGACAGAATTTTAAATGAAGCAGTTAAAAGAGGATATGATGCGGAATGCTATTATAGACCTTTAAGTCCGGAAAAGCTCCAGCATATTTATTTGCCTGAAAAGAAACTTATTATTATAACCGCCGAACACCATATGAGCGAAAAATATGATGAGGTTTTTGATATACACAGCATTATTGATTCCGAAAATATAAAAACTCAAATTTCAGAAATTGAAAAAAATCTTCATTTATATGACATGCTAATAAAATACGCATTGGAAAAGCTTTCCGAAACAAAAAAAATGCATGATCTCTTAGAAGCTTTTTATGTTAACTGCATGGATTTTGATGGTGTTAACCAATATTTTGAAAGAATAATTAACCTCTACATAGGTACAGGGACACACCTCTAATATATGGAAGTCTCTGCGACTACAAGGAATGTCCCCGATACATAAAATTCCAAGGAGGTATCTTATGGTTTTAACTTCTCTTCACTACCTGTATATGATAATGGTAGTAATCATTCTAATTATTATGCTTATGAAAAAGGAAATTGTAATTCCATGTATTATCGGTATTTTTGCTATGGGTTTTCTTTATTCGGGCAGTGCGATTTTTGCTGTTCAGTCTATTTTTAACACAATTATTTATTCCGGAAATGAATTTTGGGGTATTATAGTTATTATTTCTCTTGTTGTTGCCATGTCAAAGGCTTTGCAGGAAGTAGGCGCCGATGTATTGATAATGACACCCATAAAAAAGATTATGGTAAATCAAACTATGGCATTTTGGGCAATCGGTGTTACTATGATGATTATATCATGGTTAGTGTGGCCCAGTCCTGCAGTTCCATTAGTAGGAGCAGTGCTTCTGCCTGCTGCTGTTGCAGCCGGTCTTCCTGTTATATATGCTGCTGTTGCCATGAATTTATTTGGCCATGGAGTTGCGCTTTCCAGTGATTTTTTTATTCAGGGTGCGCCTACCATAACCGCTGCAGGTGCCGGTATTGAAGTAACAGAAGTTATAAACGCATCAATACCTATATGGCTTACAATGTCAATAGTTACTGTTACTACGGCATTCATAATGATGAAAAGAGATTTAAAGAGAAATCCTCAGTTAACACATTATGCAGATAATAACGATAAGCCTGCGGTGAAGACACAAACAAAGACAGCAAAATATGTGGCAGTTTTGGCACCGATAGCATTTTTAGTTGACATAGCTGCCATGCTTAAATATGATTTGGCAGGCGGGGATGCAACTGCGCTTGTAGGAGGAACTGCCATAATTATAATGCTGATAACCGTCTTAATCAGCTTTAAAATAAGAGATGGTTTTGAAATGGTAGTTAACTGCATCAAGGAAGGTTTTAAATTCGGAATTACTGTATTTGCGCCTGTAATTTTCATAGGCGGATTTTTCTTCCTGGGGAATCAAGGCGGAGCTGCAG
>DAIMMU010000190.1:0-4572 GCA_036720515.1 Sedimentibacter sp. | reverse complement strand
GTATCCTTATTCCATGCACCACTCCGGCAATGAGCCTTTTACAGCCCACCATGACCTTAATCTCTCGCCTGAAAATCCCAATTTTCTATAAACACTTGCCGCATCCGGGTTATCTGTATGCAAATAAATCAAAGAATTATTATAATGTGAAATAACAGCATTTACTACTGCCATTCCATACCCTTTGCATCTCTTTGAAGGTGTTGTATAGACGTCTGATATATAGACAACATCGTTATATTTTTCAGCCAACGCCATTCCGGCAGGTTTATTAAATTCATCATAAACAAAAAACATAGCATTCCCTGAAGCAATTTGTTTATTTAAAAGCTTTATGCCATATGTTTCACCGTTATCTTGTTCTATTGCCAAGTTATATTCCTGTCCCTCAAGAGCATGATTTATTATATTTACCTTAAACTTTTCAACATTTTTATTTCTATTATTATGTATATCTAAAATCATCAAGTCCATATCAAATTCTCTTATTGCATAACCATGTTTTGTGAAATATGGTTTTAACACATCCAATGTCACCGAGCCATGACGATAAAAAATTTTAGGAACTATATTTCTTGAATTATAGTATTCTTCAACTTCTTTAATTATATCGTCAATATTTTCATTCCTGTAAATAACGGCATAATTGGATGTATAACTTTCTTTATTCTCTATGTCACAGAGCATTCTTCCCCATGAAGTTAATTTATAGTCTAAATACAACATGGGACTATATTTTTCCAATTGAGCGATCTTCTCTGAAATTTTCATATGCTTTCCTCTTATTTTCATAATTATTTCGTTTAAACTCTGTTATTAACCTCCTATTTCTTTAAAAGCTGCTGGCTATAAAGCTAATATCATAATGTTTCTCAGTTAAATTGATGCCTGCCATAATATATTATCATAATTAACATCAAAACAAATCCAATGGTACTGATAATAAAGGGAGCCTTTATATTTATTATTTGAAAAGCAAGGCCGCCTATTACCGGACCAATGATACTCCCAATATTTGAGGCCATAGTTAATTTGCCAATAGCCGCTCCCCTGATTTCTTCCTTTAAATCTTCTACATAAACACCCATTAATGTTACATCAAGCAAAGTAATAGCAATTATATAAATTGTCCATATTGCTCCGAATAAATAAATATTATCCATAAAAGGCAATACAAACATACTGATAATCAGCATAATTAATGAAACAGAAAATACTTTTTTACTTCCGATATTATCGCTTATCCTTCCGAGCCTTGGGGATGCAAAAGCAAGTATCAGATTTGGAAACAAAAATGCAATACCTATTTCTAACAAATCTGAATTAAATCTACTCTGCAAATATAGTACAAAAATTGCAGAAACCGTGCTTGTAAAAATACTAAAAATTAAGCTGAATATTCTTAATAAATTTTTATTATCATTTAAAGAAACCTTTGAAATATTTCTGCTTAATGGTTTTGTTTCATGTAAAAATATCAGTGAATAAGTTATTGATAATATTGCTAAAAATGTACAAATAGCAAATAGCCGAGACCATCCGTCAACTAAGCTTGGAGTATAAAGGACAAAAAAGCAAAGTATTATTCCTAAAAGACCTCCCTTGTCATAATAGCCATTTATCTTGCCAAAACTATGTGCATTACCTTTAATATTCAAATCGGCTATCATGCTGTATATGGAAATATTAACAGACGCCGCCGCAATAGCTTGCAAGCTTCTTCCTATATAAATTAATGATATGGTTCTGCCTATAGTGTATATAAAATATGATAAAGCATAAAACAACAAGCCTGAGATAAATACCGGTTTTCTGCCTATTCTGTCAGTTATGCGTCCTATGAAAAGACGCATTATAACAAGAATAAAGGAAAACACCGAAAACAGCCCTGTAACCTGCAATGCATTTAACCCAAGAGCAGATGTATACATCGGCAACAAAACACTCATTACTGTTATAGGCAATGATATTAGCAACAAAGGAAGAGACAGCCTATCTAAACCTAAATTTGAATTCATATGATCCTCCAATTTACAATACTCATATACTATTCTTCACTAAATATATCTTCTTCAAACCACCCTTTTAAGTTGGAAGTTATCTTTCACTTCAATATACCAATAATTTGCAATGAACAGTCTTCTGCAGATAATTGAAATGTATCAACCGTTAAATCATAGTCCTCTTTTGGAAATAGATACTGATAAGATGCTTCTGCAGAACCCAAGCATCTATTTTTTCTCTCTTTTTCCCTTCTTTCTAATTCTATAAGTGGACAAGTTACATGTATTAAATAAATGTCATAGAATCTCAAAGTTTCAATTAGTTTCTTATAGATGCGCTCACTTGTAATTACATGGTCAATAATAACACCTTGTCGCGAACCAAGTAATTCAATTGCATTCTTACAAAGTTTTGAAGATACCTCAAATACATCGTCCTCATATATTACTTCGTCTGTTGACATTTTAAGGAAATCATCAATTGAAATTATTCCATACTTCTCATTTTTCATATCTTTTATTAATTTTTGTAAGGTTCCCGCTAATGTCGATTTACCAGAACTGGACGGCCCATTAAGTAATATAATTTTCTTACTCATATTTTAATCCTCCATACAAATTCCCGGTTTACAACACTTGTTGCTTCCGGTAATTCCCAATAAAATAAGCTGCAGTTAAGGCTTTTTCCGTTTCATCTGACGATTCGGAATATAATTTACGGGTATATAAAATATTTTTATTCTCCATGCATATTTTAAAACGACTCGCATATGGGCGTTTTCTTATTGAAGCTCATGCCAACGAGATGTACAACCTTTTATAAATATAGGCAGCCAACCTTTTGTAATTCAAGATACCGATACCATTCCCCGGGTGCCACGTCTCCTCATACAATCCTTTTTTTTAACAATAATCATACCATTCCGGTACATTTTTAGCTTTATATTTAACCTCCAAGCTTTTTAATTGTGTCAGTATTGATTTCCTGAATAGCCTCTAACTGACGGATAGCTAGTTTATTTAAAAGCTTAAGCCTGTCTGATTGGGCATTGCCCTGATCAATTAAAATAGCGTTATAGCTTTCCATATTCGCTAAAACTAGCAATTGATTCAATGTTGCGTAGTCTCTTATATTTCCTTTTTTGTCGGGATTTTCTTCACGCCACTGTTTTGCTGTTCTTCCAAATAATGCAACATTCAGTACATCGGCTTCGATAGCATATGTCATTGAAATCTGGTAAGGGGTCAATTCTGGCGGAATTAAATTTTCTTTAATTGCATCTGTATGAATTCTGTAGTTTAGTTTTGAAATTTCACGGTTCAAGTTCCAACTCAAGGAAAGCCTGCTACTTTCGTCACTTTTAAGCCTTTTATAATCTTTGATAATATACAATTTAAATTCTGCAGATATCCAAGATGCAAATTCAAAAGCTATATCGGAATGTGCAAAAGTACCTCCATAACGTCCTGATTTTGAAACCATTCCGATTGCATTTGTATTCTTTATCCATTTTTGTGGTGATAATGCAAAAGAATTATAACCAGCCTCTTTTCTAAACCTATCGAATTCGATAGGTTTAAAAGCAGAATTATGTAATTGTTCCCATAATCCTAAAAATTCAATAGTATCTTTGCCTCTCATCCAGTTATTAATAACACTAAATGGCTCATCGCTTTTATATCGTGCGATGTCTGTAAGAGATATAAACTCATTTTGAAAGTCTTCTGTGTAAATTGCAATCTCTACACCTTTTGCATGGATTGTGTCTTTGACAGGTTTATTTGCCATCCGTATCCTCCTGATATCCGTTTTTATTTTATAGTTTCTCCGCCAAAAAATCTGTTAATAACATAATCTCAGTACTTTTTATTGGTCTAATAAGCAAGTTTTATTCACCTCCAAATCTTGCAAGGTTATATAAATAATTGGGTATTTAAATTAGAATTTGTACTATAGTAACAGATTATCTTTTATAAGTTCCAAATTATACGTCAAATCGTCTTCACCGTTTACAATAATTTGTCTGCACCTTAATAATCTTTGCCAGTCATCATGTTTTACTTTACTTCTCATAGTTACATCTCCAGTGTAATAAGATGCCGCCCATTCAATAAACTCCAAATGATTCTGGTACATGTCTCCTCCAATCTCAATACGTGATCCAAAATACCTCTTTTCTCTTTCTCTTAATCGATCAATACGAACTTTACTACCCGTTATTACCCGAACTGCCAATGTGAAATATGGAATCAAGTTATCTCCCCAATCTACAAGAGACCCAGAAATAACAGCTTTATCTGATTTCAGGATATCTTTCTCCATCATTTGAAGCCGTTCTATTTTTTCTCTTTTCTTTGTGTATTTTGGGTTTGTTGGAAGCCAAAAATAATCATCAGTATCCATAAAAGTATATCCAAGCTGATCTGAAATAAATTTACCTAAAGTAGACGTCCCTGAACCTGATGCTCCATATATGTGAATTACACTTTTATACATATTTTTCTTCTCCCTAACAAATTCCTATTTATAACATTTATTCTTAAATTGTAATTTATGTATCTATTCTTT
>DAIMMU010000189.1:0-4660 GCA_036720515.1 Sedimentibacter sp. | reverse complement strand
TAAAAAATAAGTAGCGCCTAAGATATCAATATATATGATACTTAGGCGCTACCTATTTTCTTGGATACCCATTCTATACCTCTCGGTAAAGATTCAACATCGGTTTTATTAATTACTAACTTACCAATCTTCTTATCTTGTCATGTCGGAATTGCTTTATATAATCCGACTGTTAACGGGTCAGACCACAATTCTTTCGTAACAATTGATAATGATATTGAATTTGCTATAATTATTATAAAACTTTTGTTGTATTCTATTTATACCCAAGAAAAATATCTTTAAACATTATTTTTAAAATATTTTTATATTTTTTCAAAATAGTTAATTTATATCAAATTATTTTAAAACACGCTTCGATAAATAGGGGTACCCTGTATATGAAAACGCCTGTATCAACCAGATATCAGGCGCTGTTATTAATTTATACCGATTGGAATGTTGTCAGTTCCTTTTTCTGTTAAATGATTTGCCGCTTTTGGCACCGAAGAATGTGATTAACAGTATTAATATAATATAAACAACATAAAGAATATTAAATTCTTTAACGCAGTAAAATATTAGCATCAGAACACCGGGCAGGCTTAATGACAACGTGTAAATCCATGATTTGACCGGTTTTATAAACCCCGATATTAAGCTTATGACACCGTATATTATTAAAATGATCAGTATTGTAATTATTCTTTCGTATGTAGTTCCGTCGGAAAACACGGAAACCATGACACCGAAAATTCCCATTACAATTCCGATAATAATTGTTACAATGATACCGATTGGTTTTTTCTTTTCTTTATTCATGGAAACACCCCACTTTATTTATTTTAATAACGCTATTTACCATAAATGAATATAATAGTAGACAAGAACTTGTTGACTTTACCGTGCTGTAAATCTATTATATAAATTATATGATTATTATACCCTAAAGAGAATCATTGACGCAGTTTAGGTTAAATAATTTATTAATTCATCGGTAGCATTAACAAGCGACTAATAAATTGGAGGCAGATTATGTACAAGACTAATATAAGTGCAAAATTAAAAGGGAATATGTCTTTTGAAATGGATATTAACGGTCATACTGTAATAACAGATGCACCTGTAGGAGATGGCGGAAATGATTTCGGACCAAGCCCGAAGGCGCTGTTGTTGGCTGGCTTGATCGGATGTTCCGGCATAGATGTTATGAGTATCACTAAGAAAATGAAACTAAAATTTGACGATGTTAATATTGATATTGAAGCGGAAGTCAGAGAACAAGATCCCAAAATATACAATTATATAAAAATAATTTACAGATTTAAAGGTAAAAATATCTCTTATGATAAGGTTGAAAAAGCAGTTAAGCTTTCAATGGAAAAATACTGCGGTGTGTCTGCGATGCTTGAAAAGGCAGTGCCTATAACATACGAGGTAGTGGTGGAAGAATAAACAAGATTCATAGGGTAAATCACTGAGGGTAGAATATATCACCAAATTATGGAGGAAAAGATGAACTGGACTGAAGTATCCATTTACACAACAACAAACGGTATTGAAATAATTAACGGAGCAATGTTAAAACTTAACATCAATGATGCTGTAATCGAAGATGCAGGTATATTTGAGGACTTTTTAAACAATGAAACATTGAATTGGGATTATTATGATGAAGAATTAGCAAAAATGAAAGACAGGGAAAGCTGCATCAAAGTATATTTAGCAGATAATGACCAGGGAAGAGAATTGCTGGGTAAGATTTGTGAATTTATTGACAGGTTAAAAAAGGATAGCGGCGGTATTGACTTAGGAAGGCTTGAAATAGAAACAAATGTATTAAATGATGAGGATTGGGCTAACAATTGGAAACAATATTTTAAGCCATTTGCTGTGGGAGACAAGATTATTATCAAGCCTTCCTGGGAAAATTACACTGAAACTGCCGAAGAAAAAATAATTTTGGAAATTGACCCGGGCATGAGCTTTGGTACCGGGCAGCACCATACTACACGCCTATGTATTGAGCAGATAATAAAGTATATGAAAAAGGATACGGAAGTTTTGGATTTGGGATGCGGCAGCGGAATATTGTCAATTGCAGCATTGCTTCTTGGAGCGAAGAGCTGTGCGGGAGTAGATATCGATGAAAATGCCGTCCGCATAGCCCGGGAAAATGCGGCACTCAACAATATACACGGGGACAGATTTGCTGTATATTGCGGTGATGTAACAGAGGACGAAAAATTGCGGGAAGAGATTGGATACAACAAATACGATATGATTGCCGTCAATATAATTGCACAAATTATAATGGGTATGAGCGAAACTTTTCCGAAGTTTTTGAAAAAGGGCGGTTTAGTTATCGCTTCGGGAATAATTAAAGAGTATTCAGATGAAGTAATTGAAAATTTTAAAAGCCTTGGATTCGAAATATTAGAAATTTCCGACAGCGAAGAATGGATATCAATAGTGGGGCAGTTGGTATGAGTACATAATACGGTAGTGAAGGAGTAAAAAATGTTCAGATATTTTTGTACCGATGACAATATAAAAAATAATAAGGTTACGGTGGAAGGCGGAGATGCTAAGCATTTAAAAACAATTCTCCGTGCTCAGCTTGGAGATAAAATTTCCGTTGTGACCGAAAGTAAGGAATACATAGCAGAAATTGAATCAATTAATAAGGAAGACTTAATCTGCACCTTGGTTGAAGAAACCGTAACTAACAATGAAACAAAAATAAATATAACTCTTTGTCAGGGTATACCAAAGCAAACAAAAATGGAAACAATCATACAACAAAATGTAGAGCTGGGAGTTAAACGCTTTATTCCGTTAATAACCGAAAGAACTGTTGTAAAGCTTAATGAAAAAAACAGAGAGCAAAAAAAGTTGGACAGGTGGCAAAAAATTGCAAAGGAATCAGCAAAGCAAAGCAAAAGAAACATAATTCCCGAAGTTAATGATATAATGACGGTAAAGGAATTAATTGAAAAGCTTAAGACCGAAGATGCAATGGTCATTGTCCCTTATGAGTTAGAGGATGTAAAGCTGCTAAAGGATGTTTTACAAGAACCTAAACAAAATTATTACATAATAATAGGTCCTGAGGGGGGCTTTGACATTAATGAAATTGAAATGCTTCAGGAAATCGGAGCGCATATAGTAACCTTAGGCAAAAGAATCTTAAGAACCGAAACAGCTGGCGTTGTAACTTCGGCAATAATCATTTACGCCTGCAATGAAATGGTCTGAGGAACTATGGGGACGGACCTTTCGGTTACAAAAGTGCATTTCAAGGTCCGTCCCCAGAATGCTATTTACTAAATAGTATGACAAATATAGAAGATAAAGTAGAAAAAATATGTTTTTTTTCACTAATTAGGTAGAGACAAAACCAGAAGAATGGATTATAATTGTTATAGATAATAAATATAATAAGGAGGACATGTATATGTCAGAAAAATCAAAGAAAAAAATGGCTCTGACAACTAAGATTTTTATCGGGTTGATATTAGGTATTATATTAGGTATTATTCTTCAGTCAAATCCTGATATTGCGGTAAATTATGTAAAACCTATCGGAACATTGTTTTTAAACCTTATTAAACTTGTAATCGTACCTCTGGTATTTTTCTCGCTTATAGTAGGAACCTGCAGCATGGACGATGTTAGGAAGTTAGGCAGAATCGGCGGGAAAACGGTGGCATATTATTTACTTACAACAGCTTTTGCTGTTACAATCGGATTAATTTTAGCTAATTTAACCAATGTCGGAGTCGGATACACCATACCTGTGGATGCTACTTATGAAATAACAGCTCCGCCAAATGTTGTGGATACCTTGCTAAACATTATTCCCGCAAATCCTTTAAAGGCTCTTGTTGACGGCAATATGCTTCAGGTTATAGCTTTTGCTATTATTATCGGAGCCGGAATTATCGGTATAGGCGAAAAGGGTAAAATATTGCAGCAGGTATTTGATTCGGGAGCGGAAGTAATGTACAAAATTATCGGAACAATAATGAATTTTGCTCCGATAGGAGTGTTTGCACTTATTACGCCTGTTGTTGCTCAAAATGGTCCCAGTATATTGTTACCTCTGCTTAAGCTGATAATTGTCGTATATGCAGGCTGTGCAATACATGCACTATTTACGTATTCTTCAACATTATGGATATTTTCAAGGGTGACACCATTCCAGTTCTTCAGAGGGATTGCTCCTGCCATGATCTTTGCATTTACAACAGCAAGCAGTTCGGCAACTCTTCCTATCACCATGAAGAATACAGAAGAGAATTTAGGCGTACCTAAATCAATATGCAGCTTCACTCTCCCCTTGGGTGCTACGGTAAATATGGACGGAACAGCTATTTATCAAGGAATCTGTGCATTCTTCATTGCTCAGATATACGGGATTGATTTACCAATCTCGGCTCAGCTTACGGTTATTTTAACTGCCACATTAGCTTCCATTGGTACGGCGGGAGTTCCAGGGGCAGGAATGATAATGCTTGGGATGGTATTGCAGTCAGTAGGCCTGCCAATTGAAGGTATTGTAATTATTGCCGGTGTAGACAGAATTCTTGACATGATGAGAACAATGATTAATATAACAGGAGATGCAGCATGCTCGGTTATTGTTGCGGCAACAGAAGGAGAATTGGACAGATCGGTT
>DAIMMU010000188.1:0-4682 GCA_036720515.1 Sedimentibacter sp. | reverse complement strand
TTATAACAGCTTATCAAGTATTGAAAACAACTGCAAAAGGCGTTACATTGCAGAAAATCAAGGTTGAAGATAACAAGCCTATTAGAGATAATTTTATAAGTGACAAAACAATGCAAAAGAAAATTGTTAAAAGCAAGTACTCTGATTTTATCGGATGCTATGATAATGGCTGGCAACTAAATTTGTATAAAGAAGCCTAGGGGAATAACCGATATTCCCATTTCTCTTAAAACACTATAACAGAAATGTTATAACAGGTGACAAGTCCTGGAATCGAGAAGGAGTCAAGGGAAATAAATTTCAGGAGGTTTTAAAAATGACAAATATTGATAACATGAAAACTATAGAAGAATTAAAAGAAGGAGATTGTACTGTGATAACAAAGAACGGTGGGAATATAAAAGAGTTCCATGGAAGTTATAGCGAAAAGTGGAATTGTGTATTTTTTGCGATACCTTCCACATATGAAATTATTGGATATTTACAATAACAGCCAATAACCTGTAGCTTCTGAAAAGTGCTTAAATGCAGAGTCAAGGGAAATATAGTATAATAAAATTAGGGGGTTGAGAAAATGGAAGTAGAAGAATTATTAAGGTTATTAAATGGTGAAATTGTAAAAGTATTTGATAGTAAAGGAGCTGTGCAGATTAAAAATAATAAGTTTCTTGCAATGGTTGCTGACAATAACAAACAACAATACATATTATTAAATTCTTACTATACATTAGAAAATGCTCTATTGAAAATTCATAATAATATATAACAGAAGTAGTTAAAAGAAGGAAAAAATAAATTTTAGGAGGTTATATTAATGGAAAGAATAATAATATCATTGGATGAGACAAAGTTAATTAATGAATTGCTTAAAAACGAACTTGTAAAGGATGTTGGAGAAATAACTAACAAAGAATGGAAAGAAAATAATAGGAATTCAAAGGATATTGATATTGCAATTACAGCAAGGATGCACCATCCAGATTATCAAATAATAGGAGATAAAACAAAAATCAAACTAATAGCCACTAAATATAAGTATAATTTGGTTATTCAAGACATGGAAACGTTCGCTATACATATATTATAATAATAAAGAGGTGATATTATGAATTTTAAAAAAGAGATGGCATTAAAACAAGACACAGAGGAATTTCTAATAACTTTAAATAGGCTCAATTCTGCATACATAACAGGTAATGAGATGTCAATATATAAAAATACTTGTAAGGTTGAAAGATGGGCAACAAGATTATATACACATTTTGAAGATTGGACAACATCAACAAATGATATGCAATACAAAAACAGCATAACAGAAATTATATATAACAGACTTGTAAATAAAGAGCTACACGAAAATCTAAAGCAATTTATAGAAGAACAACAGGAAATTGATGGAATGATGTACTATACTTATATATTAGTTAAAAAGTATATAACAGCCGATAACCTGTAGCTTTTAAAGGCTATGAAAGAAATATTTCATAGAAAGGAAGTATAAAATGAAAAAAGATAATACAAATTTTAAATTTGTCATAGGAAGACTATCTGATAATGACCCATTTACAAGACTTATAAAAATGGATGGAAATAGAACTGTTGAATATATTTATAAGACAGAAACAGAAAATGTACTTCAAGCACAAATTGAATGTTTAAGAGAATTGTCTAATTATGTTAATAAAATAGCTAATGAATACGAAGAAGCAATTAATATATAAATAATTTAAATTAAAATTCTTGTCGAATACTTTTCATTGTAAACTGGACAATAGTTTGATACAATTAAAATATAATAAAGGAGGTTAGGAACATGATGAGAAAGTTCAAGGTAAATAATTATATAAAAGGTGAACTAAAAAGATTAGGAATACACTATAACAAACTTACTTTTACATCTCCAAGTCGAAACATTCAGATTTTAGAATTTGATACAGATGATTTTGATATAATGACACTGAATTACTTATATGAAATACTTGGAATTAATGAATATGGATTATACAGAGAATTACATCTATGCAGGGAAGTTCTTGAAGGTGACATAGAAGGCTATACAAGAATGAAAAAAATACATAAGACAAAAGAAACAGGAAAGGCTGTAATGATAGCAGGATGCTGGATACCAAAAAGCCAAATAATAGAAAAGGACAATTATATATATGTAAAAGACTGGATTTTTGAACAGAATGTTCCTTTCTTCAATTTTAAATAAAGGTTTTTAGAATACACACTATAACAAAACTATAACAGGTATAACACAAGTTATAATGTGTATTCGATAAAGTCTTTAACAATCAAAAATATAATAAGGAAGGTGTAAGAATGAATAAACAACAAATATTTGATTCTATGATTGAAAACATTCTAAACAGTGTAACATTAGAAAGACAATTCAAAAATACAACATTAAAAGCAGATGGTGAATGTATAACAGTAGACAATGAATATCTTGTCAGTGTTCCGTATGAATTAGAAGGAGAAAAAATCCATGGTAATACTAGAAATGCCCTAGCAAGAGAATTTGTACAAAAATATACATATGAAGTTCTAAAAAGAATGTATGATGAGAACATAGAAAAAATCAATAATCATCTAAAATTGGAAGAAGAAAATAAATATAAACTAGAGAATTTGTATAGCAAAATTAACTTCATGGAAAAATATCAAAAATATAGTAGAAACGGAGTTAATTATTTTTGCGGAATGGAAAGATATTGTATAGAATTTCAATGTAGTAAGAATGATTATACTTACGATTCAATACAAATATATAACAGTTCTGATTATAACAATTTTGAGTTTAAATATAATTATCAATCAGTAATATTAACAGAAAATGAAGTTATGGAAAAAATAAAAGAATTATCAACGGAATATGAAAATTATTATTTGCAAAAGCAAGCTGAAGCAGAAACAAAAAGACAAGAAAAAGAAAAACAGATACAATTGCAAAATAAAATTTTTGAATTGGCAAGAATTAAGTACAGTCAAGTAATATTTAAAAATAAAAAAACTTATATATGTTATAGAAATGGATTAAGATTTGCAGCAGGTTCAAACAAACGAGGTAAATACTATAATTGTAATGCTTATCAGTTGCTAGATTTAATCACAAGTAAAGGTATAACAGAATACTGTATAGTTAATAATGATTGTAATGTAATGGATGATACATTTTTACAAGGCTTACAATATAGTCAATTAGCATAAATTCAAGGCTCTAGCCTTGAGTAATACCCATAACAGACATAACAGCACACTTCCAAGGATTGTGGATATTATTGAACGCTAGCGAATAAAAACATTATAACAAGAATATAATAAATATATAAGGAGGTTGAGTAATGAACATAAAAGTATATAACAATAACAAACTTGTTTTTACAGGTGATGCAGAGGAATTTCTAACAGACAACGAATATGATGAAGACGTTGTGGAAATGGTGCAAGAAGCAGAACAACAGGGGACAGCAGAAAAGGAATTTTTCGGTAGTGGAATCTGGAAAGTAGAAAAATTTTTATCAAAACAGGACAAAGAAAACCTATATTTCTCTGCAATAGATACATATAAGAATAAATCAATAACAGAAATTGACATAACAATCACAGCCTTACAGAACTTGAAAACACAAAAGGAAAACGAAAGAGAATATGAAAGACAGCATCCAGAAGGATTATATTTATAGGAGGGAATAATATGAAAATAAATGATAATGCACAAATTAAATACGAAAATGATTTTAATAATAAGATTGATTATTTTAAAAATCACCCTAAATATCCATGGTTAAGACAATATGCTAATGATGCATTGAATTTTCATACTGGGTTTGGATTTTTAACAATTAAGGCAATAGATTTTATGGACAGAATAAATAGTATGGATATAGAATATATTCAAGATTGGTTAGATGGTAAAAACAATTTAGAATGGAAATAAAGTGACATTTTGATGGACTTTATATAACAGAAATATAAATATAAAATAGGAGGGTAATAAAATGAAATTAACAAGTGAAGATAAAAAAATACTAAAGGAGAATGGGTATTTAGACAAAGATATGCATCAGATTGAAGAAGCGACAGCAAGGACAGTGTACGAAATGAATGATAAGGAAATTTCACAAAAGAAAGCATTAGAAGTATTAGGTAGAGAAGAATATTTAAGTGGAATTTCGAGGAGTGCCTTTCACTGGTCAGCAGTAAGAAGCAATAGTAATGGCGAAACAGTATATTTTGATTCATCAAAGTTATTTAAATAAGAAGATATTTCAAACAATAATAACAGCTATGCTGAAGCCGATTCAGCAAATACATATAAATTTTGGAGGGGTAAGGATGAAAATTTATATTGTATTATATACCTATAAAAACAGTAGCTTATTTGCTGATTATGAAGAAATACAAGGGAAAACAGCAATTGATGCAGCAAGAAAATACGTTAATGACAATTCAAAAACAGTAAAAAGAAGTGGGGATTCTGATGTTAATTTGTGTTTGGTTGAAGGACAGTATAATAAAGATAATAATACAATTAGATATAAAGGTAATAAAGTATGGTATAAAGTAAGTTAGTGTAAATATAGTATTTAATAAAAGTAAAATTTAAAATAGCAATAACAGGAAAAGAATATCAACAATTTAAAAAAGAATTAGAGGAATTAATAAATAAAGAGCTA
>DAIMMU010000187.1:0-4684 GCA_036720515.1 Sedimentibacter sp. | reverse complement strand
TAACCGTAACCGTAAAAATTAACGGAGATGATATAGTATCGGTTGAAGCTGTGGGGGCAGACGAAACTGAAGGTGTCGGCTCAAGAGCCATAGATGAATTGCCTGACAAAATAGCAAAAGCAGATTCAACAGATGTTGATGGTGTATCAGGTGCCACAAAAACAAGCGATGCAATAAAGCAGGCGGTAGATAATGCTTTAAAAGGGAATATTCAATCAAAGGACTAAATTAAAACCAGCCGATCAGGCTGGTTTTAATCGCATAAAGAGGATAAAATCAATGATGTGGATGATTCTTTTATGCATTCGATTTTGTGAAGCTCATCCTGAATAGCCTTTAAGCCCAAAGGTGTGCTGCATCTTACTTTCATAAGGATACACCAGGTTCCCGTTACAATATGGCACTCTTCAATTACCAAATCAGGAATGACTAAATTTTTTAATTGTTCTAAAAGTTTGTCATAATCAACGGTTCTGACTCTTAAAGAAATAATCGCATAGGTTGTAAATCCTAACTTTGACCAATCTATTGTTGCCTTGTAGCCTGTGATGATACCCTGTTCCTCTAATTTTGTAACTCTGTTATGAATTGCAGGTCTGGATAAATTTAATCTTTTGGAAAGTTCCTCGTGAGAAATTCTTCCTTCCTTCTCTATGTTTTTTATGATTTGCATGTCTAAGGAATCCATATACACCTCATGTCTTATCGTAATTTTTTTTTAAAAAACAAAACAATCAGTTATAATATATCATAAAAATCTACAACTTGTAAATGATTTTTATTTAGTATGATTAAATTTAAAATATAAAAAAATACATATTAGGAATATATAACTGTATTTTGGCAAATATAAAATTACGGAAGAAAAATGGAGGATTTTATGAAATTAAATAAATTATTGATACTTAGCTTATTGCTGTTGATTGCAGCGTCGGGATGCACGAAAAATGAAAAAAACAATGCGGGAAATAACATTAGCTCTTCGGACGCGGATAAGGAGCCTTATGGAAAATACTCGGCAAATGGTAAAATCGTAAAAATCGACAAAGAAGGCTTTCATATTCAAAGCGGAGAAAATGTGGATGTTTACAAAATTGACACCGGAAAAACAAGTAATTTTTATATCGGCGAATATGTGAGATTGAATTCTGTGGAAGGGAATTTATATGATGTAGTTTTAGATGAAGAATATGATTATGCCGGAATTACTGAAAATCTATTCGATGAGGCTTCTAAATTAAATGTGAAGGTTGTTGAAATATCGCGAGATGAAAGCGGAGCAATGAGAATTTACGGACTTGCGTCTGACAACAAGGAATATGATATAGTTGCGGGTGCCGATACGGCGACAAATTTTGCTCATTCAACATTAAAAACGGATGACGAAATTTATGTATATCCCGAAAATGTTTCGGGTGACGTACCTGCGGTGGTCGAAGCAAAGGCAATTGTAATCAGAAACACCGATTGACAAGATAAACAATATGCTATACAATATAAATGAAAATTACCTAAAGAAAATAGACATTAGGAGGTGAATTTCGGCGTTTTAATATGCTGAAATTTACCTTTGTTTTTTATAAGGAGGATGGAATGGAGAAGGTTATAATTACGGGGAATACTTTGACCCTTGAAGAAGTAATGTCAGTGTGCAGAAATTTTACAAAGGTAGAATTATCGGATTTGGCTGTTGAAAAGGTTTTGAAATCAAGAAAGATTGTTGATGATTTTGTGGAAAACGAAGATGTGGTTTACGGAATCACAACCGGTTTCGGAAAGTTCAGCGATGTTACTATTTCAAAGGAAGAATCTGAGCTCCTGCAGAAAAACTTAATAATAACTCATGCGGTAGGTGCCGGAAAACCATTTGACACAGAAATAGTAAGAGGAATAATATTATTAAGAATAAACAATTTAGCAAAAGGTTATTCAGGTGCAAAACTTGAAACTATACAAACAATGATTGAAATGCTGAATAAAAGAGTCCACCCGGTCGTGCCCGAAAAGGGTTCCCTGGGAGCCAGCGGAGATTTGGCTCCTCTTTCGCATATGGTGCTGCCAATGATAGGGCTTGGACTGGCTGAATATATGGGAACGGTCATGGCAGGCGAAAAAGCTATGAAATTAGCAGGAATACCTGTAATTAAGCTTACCTCTAAAGAAGGTCTTGCTCTTATAAACGGAACTCAAGTAATGACTGCGGTCGGAGCATTGACTGTTTATGATGCGCTTAACATATTAAAGGTGTCGGATATTGCGGCAGCTATGAGCTTTGAAGCCCAAAACGGAGTGGTTAATGCCTTAGACCATAGAATCCATGAGATTCGTCCTCATAAAGGACAGATTGATACCGCAAGAATACTGCTAAATTTATTAAACGGAAGCAAAATGACAACCAAACAGGGAGATATTCGTGTACAAGATGCCTATTCCTTAAGATGTGTTCCCCAGGTTCACGGAGCCAGCAAGGATGCGGTAAATTATGTTAAGGAAAAAGTTGAAATAGAAATAAACTCGGTTACCGATAACCCCATAGTGTTCCCCGAAACAAAGGAAGGTATTTCGGGAGGTAATTTCCATGGTCAGCCTATGGCGCTGAGCTTTGACTTTTTAGGAATTGCTCTTTCCGAGCTTGCCGATATTTCGGAAAGGAGAATCGAAAGATTGGTAAATCCGTCACTTAGCGGGCTTCCCGCATTCTTGGTGGAACACGGGGGATTAAACTCAGGATTTATGATTGTTCAGTATTCAGCAGCGGCATTAGTTTCTGAAAATAAAATTTTAGCACATCCTGCTTCTGTAGACAGCATTCCTTCTTCGGCAAATCAAGAAGATCATGTTTCCATGGGTACCATTGCCGCACGAAAGGCAAGAGAAATCTTGGGAAATGTGAGAAGAGTATTAGCAATGGAAATAATGTGTGCATGTCAGGGAATAGATCTCAGGGGAAATAAGGGATTAGGTGCCGGAACAAAGCTAATTTATGAAGAAGTAAGAAAGGTTGTGCCAATGCTGAAAGAAGACAGACCTTTGTATGAGGATATTAACAAATGCGAAGAATTAATTATTAGCGGAACAATTGCGAAAGCATGCAATGGGATAATATAATATAGTATTAATTGTTATTGATAAAAGGCATTTAGAATACAGTAAATTCTAAATGCCTTATTATTTGAATAATATTAGACCAAAATAAGGTTATTATATAATGCTTGATGAACTGTTTATCGCAATACTTATTGATAGTCATCATATCCTGGATACATATTTTGCAGGAATTTATATAAAACACAAAAAAAATTATTCATTGTTTCGTCATCAAATATTTCATTTAAATTTTTAAAAAATAATCCTGCTGCCTTTTCATCATATAATATATGAGCTTTAGTTAATTCTTTGCCATGTTCTGTAGCATATATAGATAATTTTTTTATATGATTTTTTTGGGGTATTCTATATATCAATCCCTTTTTTTCTAACCTTGCAACTATTTGTGAAACTGCACTTTTTGTCCTGTTGATACGTTTAGCAAGTTCTGTTGTAGTTATCCCCGGATTCTCAAATATTTTTTCCAATAGATGAGCCTCTACGGTAGTGCAAGTTATTCCCATACCATAATCGTGATGTCTATTTGCACGGTCATAGTTTCTCATAGTAAAATCATGTATTAAATCACTCTTTTTCGAGTTTGACCAATCTTTCCAAATATTTTCTTTACAATCTTCCATATAACACCATTTTTTCCCTTGTTATTTTATTAATTTTAAATATATGTTAATTATGACAAAATAAGTACACAATTATAGTTTTAGTCTTTATTTCTTAATTTAGCAAGCATTGCAAGTGTATCAGTTTCAAAAAGTCTGTCAATGTCCCAATTTGGAAGTTGACCTTTTGCAAATATTTCGCGTTGGTAAACTTCATTTTTTACGGAAGTCTCTGCTTTTGCTAAAGCTTCCTCGTAATTATTCGGCGGTAGTACAACTACTCCGTCTGCATCACCAAAGATTATATCACCGGGATTTACTATTGCACCTGAGCATGTTATTGGAATATTTACTTCACCTGTAACACCAATAATTATTGTAGTTACAGCTGAAACACCCGTAGAAAATACTGGAATATCTAATTTAGACAGAGCTATTGAATCTGTAATCGGACCATCTACTACAATTCCAGCCATGCCACATCCCTGTGCATAAGTTGCTACCATTTCACCACAACAGGCAAAAGTGTTATCACCGCATCTGTCAACAACAATAACAGAGCCTCTTGGAGCTTTTGATATGGCATAATAAATCGCACATGAATCTCTACCCGATATTCTCACGGTATAAGCGGGACCTACCATACGAGTTTCATCTCTTTTAAGAGGTTTCATTTCAGGCTTCATAAAACCTCCGCCAATATAGTGACCTACTGTTGCCGGGTCTACATTTTTAAAACGGTTGATTACTTCATTAGATAATGTCATGACAAATCCTCTTTTCGTTATTATTTAAAATTAAATTGACAATATAAATATACTGTGCTAAAATACATGTTAAGGTTCTTAACAAATAAAATACTAAGCGTAAATAACGTTGATAAATACAAAATGAAAAAGTGTTAATATACTAAACTTATATATTTATAAAGATTATAACTTATTTTCTTAGATATGTCAATAAAACTCAAAGTATTC
>DAIMMU010000186.1:0-4695 GCA_036720515.1 Sedimentibacter sp. | reverse complement strand
CAAAGCTAAGAAATTTACCATTTATATTAGAAACACCCAATGAATTAGACGGTCATGAAAAAGAAATCAAACTTTTAAAAGAAATATATATAAATTAATAATAGAAATTAAATAAAAAAGAATAAAAGAGGTGGATTATGGCTAATGTAATTATTAATATGGAAACATGTATCGGATGCGGATTGTGTGTTAGTGATTGTTCAAGAGGTGCAATTATTTTAGCAGATGAAAAGGCAGAAGTAAACTTAAACTTATGCAATGAATGTGGTCATTGTGTGGCAGTTTGCCCTCAATCTTCGGTTTCTATGCCGGACTATGATGAAAATGAAATAATTGAATATGAAAAGGATAAATTACATTTAGACCCTGATGATTTTTTATATTATCAAAAGTTTAGGAGAAGTATACGCCAATTTAAAAATAAAAATGTAGAGCTTGATAAATTAAATAAAATTATAGAAGCAGGCCGCTATGCTCCTACGGCAAGCAACAGGCAGTCGAATAGATATATTATTATTAGGGACAAAATAGATGAAGTAAGAGAATTAGCAATAAGTACTTTATATGAAATTGCAAATGATCCTAATTATGATCCTAAAGGCTCCACTGATTATCGAAAATCTTGGATAGGAATGTATGAGGATTATAAAAATAAAAACATTGACAGATTATTTTTTGATGCTCCGAATATTATTGTTATAATCAGTGAGGACAAGTCAGGGTTTGCTGAGGTTAATGGAGGCATAGCAGCTTCAAGAATGGAAGTGCAGGCTAATACTTTAGGATTGGGAATTTGCTATATTGGATTTTTAAAAAGAGCATATCTTTTTAATAAAAAAATTGGAGAATTAATAGGAATGAAAGATAATGAAGATTTAATTCTTTCATTTGTACTTGGCTATCCTAATGTTGAATATCAAAGAACAGTAAATAGAAAACCCTCTGATGTAAGGATTATATAAAAGAAATTCCTATGGAAAGATTCAATTGAATAATTTGTATATATTTGGTAGAATAATATAAATTGTGTTGATGAAATTGACTAATAAATATAGGAGAAATCATGCAAAAAATTAGGACAAGTTTTACTAAAATTGCTGTATATATTATTCTATTTATGGCAGTACAACCGAGTTTTATTGCAGAATCATTTGTATATGACGAAAGCAAATCATTGTTGGGCTTAACACATGAAGAACAGGAGTATATTTCAAAACGTCCGGCAGTTAAAGCCGTATCAGTGGAAGGCTCCGCACCCATCCAATTTAGAAACAACAAGGGAGAAATAAAAGGAATATCCGTTGAAGTTATGAACATAATCTCTATTATGACAGGACTTGTTTTTGAATGTGATTTATATGATAATTTAGACCATATTCCACTGGATAAGTACGATGTTGCTTATGGAATTCCTCCCAATTATGTAAATTATATAGATGAAAATATGGTTTTATCAAAGCCATTTCTTAAATCAAAAACCATTTTATTTCTTAATTCTTCCATACAACCAAATGAATTAAACAATAAAATATATGCAGGTGTTGTTGGAGGAACCCTTCCCCTTGGAGTTAAGGAAGAAAACACCAAGTATTACAATACAAGAGAAGAAAGCTTAAATGCTGTTGAATCGGGAATTGCGGATTATGGATATGGCAATGAATATTCTGTTGCTTATTATACCATAAAAAATGATTATAACAATATTGTTACTGTTCCCGTAGGAAAAGAGGACAGAGAATATTGTTTTGGATTTCTTGAAAACGATGATTTGTTGGTTTCTATAGTAAACAAAGCATTGGATTCAATAAATGATAATCAAATGAATAATATAATTTTAAACGTAACAACCCATATTGACAGGAAGATTTCCTGGAATATGATTATGGAAGCTTACGGTGTGCGTATATTTTCAATAATTGCATTGGTTATAGCAGTGTTGATAATTAGTGTAATAATAAATATAAGAACAAATAGAATATTGAAATTACAAAACAGGAGATATGAAAGCTTAGCTGAAATTTCAAACGAGTATTTTTTTGAATACTGCTTTTTACAGGAAAAGTTGATTTTATCGGATAAAACAATTCATATGTTTGACAATGAAGCAGATATAGATAAATTATCAGAGAAGCTGACAGAAGCTTTCAGCAATGAGAAAAATATTGTTTCTGCCGATATAGAATTTACTTTGAGTACAGGTGAGAAAAAAGTTTTTAGAACTGCAACCACATATATTTTCGGGAAAAATAATAGTCATAACTGCGTTATAGGCAAGTTAACAGACATAAGCGAAGAATTCTCTGAAAAAGAAGAGCTGCTTACAATGTCAATGACTGACGGACTGACAGGTCTTTACAATGCATCTGCTGCCAGGGAATTAATAGAAAAAAAATTGTGTGATGTGGATAATAAAAAGAATGCATTAGTACTTATGGATATAGATAATTTTAAGAATATTAATGATTATTGCGGTCACCTTGCAGGTGATTATGTTTTAAAATTTATTGCTATGATATTAAAAGATACATTCAGAAAAACCGACATTATTGGTAGGCTTGGAGGAGACGAACTTTGTGTTTATTTAAGTGATATACCTTCAAAAGATTTTGTATATGACAAATGCAAGAACTTGAATGATCTTTTGAGCAATATAGATATGGAAATGCCGGTATCCTTAAGTATTGGAATATCTATGACCAGTAAAGATGATACATATGAGGAATTATTTAAAAGAGCTGATGAAGCAATGTATGAAAGCAAAAGAAGCGGGAAAGGGAAAACTGTTATATGGGACAGTGGGGACGTATCAAACTGTCCCACTATGTAAAAAGATTTTTTACTAATTCATTAAATTTATTTTGACAAATCATTTAAATTATTTTTACCAAAGAAACGTAAAACGAAGAGTGAACATATTATATGCAACTCTTCGTTTTTTTCGTATTCATCAAAAAGGTAAGGTATTTAAACCATCATGGGAATATCATATCTTCTTTAAAATCATTTAAAATTTCCTTAAGGAATAAATAATTTTGTGATTTTGCTTAGATATTTATCTAATTTATTAAAAATTTTATTTAGTTCTTAACTTTTCGAGCATATCTTTTGTCATGGAATCTAAGTCGTATTGCGGATTCCAATCCCATTCTTCTTTAGCTGCTGAATCATCTAATGAATTAGGCCATGAATCAGCAATTGCCTGTCTTATTGGGTCTACATTGAAGGTCAGTTCAAATTCTGGTATAAATTTTTTAATGGATGCAGCTAACATTTCCGGCTCGAAGCTCATGGAGGCAACATTAAAAGCATTTCTATGCAATAGTCTGTCAGGATTTGCTTCTATTAATTGAATAATTGCATTTATGGCATCCGGCATATACATCATGTCCATGAAGGTACCTTTTTGAATGAAGCTTGAGTATTTTTTGTATTTTATTGCTTCATAATAAATATGTACTGCATAATCTGTGGTTCCTCCTCCGGGCAGAGTTTTGTATGAAATAAGCCCGGGGAAACGTACGCCTCTTGTGTCAACTCCAAACTTTTTATAATAATAGTCACATAATAATTCACCGGCAACCTTTGTTACTCCATACATTGTGGTAGGTCTTTGAATTGTATCTTGGGGAGTTTTGTCCTTTGGAGTTGAAGGACCAAAGGCTGCAATGGATGATGGTGTGAATACCATGCAATTTTTTTCTTTGGCTGTTTCTAATATATTGTATAGTCCGTTTATATTTATGTGCCAGCATTGGTCGGGATTTTTTTCGCCTGTTGCCGATAAAATGGCAGCAAGGTTAACAATAGTGTTTATTTTATGTTTTTCTACAGAAGATGACAATGAAACAGGGTCATTGACATCTATAATTTCAAAGGGTCCTGATGCAATCAGTTCTTCATGACCTTCTTTTTTTCTTCTGTTACTGGCTACTACATTGTCGGCTCCGTAAATTTTACGCATTTCTTCTGTTAATTCAGAGCCTATCTGCCCTAATGCACCGGTTATTAATATTTTTCTCAAATTTCCACCTCCAACATTTATTACATACTATTATGCTTAAATATATATAAATGATAACATAAAATTCATTAAATATAAATAAATAATAAATGTTTTCCTAATTATAGGTATAATACACACCCAACGGGTGTGTCATCCTGAGTGCAGCGAAGGATCTCAGGTTTTAAAAGATGAGATTCTTCGGGCGAGCCCTCTGACACGACATTAGGTTTATTCATACCAATAATAAGGCTGAAGTCCAAGTATTAAATCAGGACTGATTTAGGTTGATTTATACAGCATTATTATATATAACCTGACTTTGGTATCAGACATTCAAAAATGGTGTTAACTAAATAAAATCAAGAGGCTGCTGTAGTTCATAATGAAATCGGCAGCCTTTTAGTACATATATGAATTTGATTTATATTTTATACTTAAATATGGATTTTATCTGTGTCTGCGTCAGATGATAATTCGTAAGAGGAAGCCCCGTTATATTTGAAAAATCATTAATAAAATCAGTATAAGTTGTAGTATTAATGTAATTTCTATCGGATTTTGTGGCTTTGAAATTTTTTATAAAATTGAAAACTTCTGAAGTAGGGTATTTATTTTCAAAAACCTTAAATTGGAGGATACGCTCCAAAAGCACAGTAAGATAACATATTAAAAAATGACCTTTTATTGTTTCT
>DAIMMU010000185.1:0-4698 GCA_036720515.1 Sedimentibacter sp. | reverse complement strand
AAATTCCTGTTTATCGCTATGATAATGCAATTGTTAGTCCGTAATTTTTGACTGTTGAACATAATTATACTGATGCGACAAAATATGTAAAGAATATGTCGTACTATTATTTTTTGTTTGTTAGCTACAAATTGAAATTTTATCGCTCTGACATATATTTTTCAATTTCCTCCGCGGTTAGCTTTTTTACAACAGTATGCGAGAACTCCCTATATTCATTATTCTGAAATACAGGCTGCATTAATTCACAAGATTTATCTTTGTTTTTCTTTAGAAACAAGTGCAAATCATTAACATCTGCAAATATCTTATATGTAATACGACTATTTTTATTTTTTATCTCATAAATGCCACAACTTTTTTTCATTGTATAATCAGCAGTCCGCAAATATAGCTTTGCAATTTCTAATGATTTAAATGGAAAATTCCATCTTTGTAATCCTCTTTTCTCATCGCATTCAATACAAATACACCGTCCACACGTTCCGCAAATATATTGAGTGTGGCTTTTTAAACACTCCAGAGGATTGAGAAGTGGTGTTATTCTACTTTTCTTGCTATAGCATTCTTCACATATATTCATACGCTCACCCCTATAAATTCTTTTTCCATCATGCTCAGCCGTAAGTTGGAACTATAACTTTTTGCATTCTTCCTTTTTCAAATTGAAATTTGTTATTCTATATATTTTAATATTTCATCAAAGCTATTAATATGATAATCTGCGTACAATTTAATCTTTTCAATTTTATCTGGTGATTTACGCTCCAAGTACTCTGTAAATACTGTTTTCATTCCTGCTCTTTTTGCTCCATACAGTTCATCTGAACCACCATCACCAATAAAGATACTTTCTTCTGGCTTAACACCCAGCATATCCATTGCCAGCTTATAAATTTCCGGCTCTGGTTTCAATATGCCAACATTACATGAAAATATGGCTACATCGAAAAACTCTGATAAGGGAGACTTGTCCCAATGTTTTGAATCAATCATATCTGCATTGCTAATAAGTCCGATTTTAATCCCCTTATCATCCACTTTTCTAAGAGTATCAACAATTTTATTATCAATTGTTAATAATGCTCTTTTCATTCTCTCTTCACGTATTTGAAATATTTCTTGTTTCTGAATCTCATTCAAATCATATGGCATAATATCAACAATTCTATCAATTATTTCTTTTTCTGTTTTCACCCTTCCCAGCGCTCTTTCATGATATAGAATATTATCCTCGGCATATTCTTCCCATTCCATTGCAGATATACCGACAATATCATATTCATTTATATCTGAATATCTTGGGTAAATTAGTGTAAAAAATAAATCGAAAAATACTGCTTTTGTCATATTTTCCTATGAATTGGAACTTATCAGCTTTCCTGGCATTGGAATATAATATCAACTTAGAATTCATTAATAATAGCGTACTCTCGCAGTCTTTTTAACAACATTGTGAAATTAGCATCGTCGATCGGCATAGATAAAATGTGAAGTTCTGTCCCATAATGCTCAGAAGAAAATCCATTTTCAAAAAATATAGAAAAGAAAGGTGTCATTTTATTGTATATCGCTACATCCAGCGGCTTCGCTGTATGGTAAATCATTTCAATGAACTTTTTATCAACAACTCCTTCAATGATTGTTCCAAATTCCCAATCAGTTGATTTTTCTTTTCCAAACTTAAGTGCATTTTTAATTTCTTCTGTTTCTTCATTCCAGCAGTGGATTTCAAATTTCAGGCCAACCATAGCAAACATAGAAATCAGCTTTTTCCAATAATGATTATCTTGCAAAGAATTGTCTATCATTTGTATTTCAATTTGTGAATTATCCATATTAAATTACCTCGAAATTCAATTATTATAGTGAATTGCCGCAATTAATGTCAAATGGAGCAATCAGTAGTTTTTGCATATCCTTTAAATAGGTTTCAAAGAACCATTTTGTTGCTTTGCCATAATTCTCTTTGTTATCAAACTCCCAAAAAGAATAATACTTAACACATCTTACAACCTTGGTTAATTCTCTTGGCGCTTCACCGAGTTCAATACCATCAATAGTATAGAAACGTTTCATATACTTGATTGCTATACATCCTTGTTGTTTTATTTGTTCTTTTGATATTGTGTCTGCAATAGCTTCAAACTGTTCCAGTTTTTCAGGCTTTACTTGAAAAAGTTTAATTTCAGAAAATGTTTTCTGCATAAGATTCCCTCCTCATCAAATATAAATAATCCGCACATCAAATTCCTGTTTATCTATAAAGTATTTTTATGCTCTCACATTAACTATATTTATAGACTTCATATTATGCTCGTTTTCTGCCAATACAACGGTCTACCTGCTTCTTGTATATGATATAATCATTTTCAAATACCATCGGCAGATATTCCTCTTCTTTCAAAACTTGAAAGTGTAATAGCATTATTGAAAATATTGTAAATGCGAGCAATACCCAATTGAAAAATGTAAGAAGAATTCCGATATAGCTTAAGTAAAAACCTACAAATGCAGGGTTTCTGCTGATACTGTAAATACCATTCGTAACCATGGTTGTTTTATCGTTATCCGGGATACCTGCACGCCAGCTATCCTTCATTGTATATACTGCAATTCCAAAAATGATTACACCTGTGAATCCAATTAAAATGCCGAATATTCTGATAGTCGGGCTTAAAACATACGAATTCAAGACAATACTGGCAACTTCAACTGCTACAATACTATATGTAGCAATCTTCATAACAATTTCTACTGTCATTAAAGTATCTTTCTTTTCGCCTTTTGCAATGTGATCTGTTTGGATTCCCTTCTTTTTTTGTGCTATCATCTTTCCAATATATATTAAATAAAACGCTATCAAAGATGATAGCGACAAAATCTGATATTGCAAACCTTCTGCCTCCTGTAATTTAACTAAGCCACACCGTTGATACTTCACCATACATAGGAATCCGAAAATTACTTTTTGTTGGATTTTCGCTTAATTAACAGTAACTTTTCCATGTCCGGAAATAATGATGTATCAGTCAATCTAAACATCATCCATTTTCCATCATGGTATGTTTTAGATTCGTCATAAATCTCCTGTGTTTCAAGTGAATAATTAGTTCTATATTCTTCAAACTTTTCTCTCTCATATTTGCCAAAAATTATCATAACCCCAATTGTATTTTCTTTGGCATATAGTGTACATAAGGTTTTTCCGCCTCTGCGATATTTATACTCATATGTCCATTCCCTACCACCTCTGTCCCAGAGACGTTCCATATCATATTTTGATTCAATAAGATCACATAACTTATTCCAAACTTCAAATAGTTGCTGTCCAATCAAATCTGCTATTTCCTTATCAGACGGTATCTTTTCAAGCATAGCTAATTCCCTCCATTTAAAAATATAGATGCTCCTGAAGATTATCTAATTTTTCGTGTTATATTCATCCCCCACAGTACAGCTTCATATTTACTCGTACAAATGATTAACTGTAGGAATAATATTATATAAAGGTTCTTCATATGGGTGTACCTTCTTTATTACATGAATTGCGTCCATAATATAATCTTTTTTACAGCGGACCTCCATCTTGCACTCTTGTCCACAGGATATTTTTCCTACTGTTCCATTATAAGGGGTTGCTCCTTCCAGCGGTCTCCAATATCCGCTTACTTGCGTCACAGATATGCAGTTATCATAATTTCCCACTCTGCATGCGCCAATCTCATTAAGAGCATCTCTTAAGGAAACGACGAAGTCCATCGGTACATAGATTTCTATTTTAACTTCTTTATAATCCATAATATAATCTCCATCTTGAAGTATTTTCTTAGTTTCGCTGCCGTAGGAAGAATTCCAAAAAATGCTTAATTCCAATTCTCTTTGTTTCCCAGCATTATTGTATAATCAAAATATATCTTTGTCAAATTCTATAGCTTTTTTCTCATAACATAAATATGCTCCAATTCTTTGTGTATGGTAAAACCAGATTTCTTATATATTTCCAAAGGTCCCATGAAATCGCGAAATATATTTATAAACTTTTTATTTGGATATGCTTCAACAAAATCAAAACCTTCATCAGCCGCATCTTTACAAACACGTTATAATAATTGAATAGCAATACCTTTCCTTTTCATGTTAGGTGCAATCGTGAAACAGAAAATTGATTTAACCCTTATATCAGGAGCAGGTTTCTTTGTTTCTACAGAATCGCAGCCAACTAATACAATTTAAACAATCTGCTTTAGTATTTGCATTGCACCAGCCCACAACCTGACCATTGCAAGCCAAAATTATATTTTCATTTTTTAAGTATTCTCTTTAAGTAAGCGATATCTAACAAATTCACTGTCTCAAAATTTCCTTTACAAAACACACACCAGTTATTGAAAACACAAGGCAATTCCTTTGCTTTTTGCAGTGTATCCACTTGAATTAAAGATACAGGAACGTCATTCATCTCACAATACTGTTTTATCATCTCAATGTTTTGACAGACATAGGGGCATTGCATATCATAATAAATTGTTAGCTCTTTGCTTTCAATTTTTTCATTTTTAACATTTTGTGCGAACTTTGGCATTGTTCCGTCAAAAGAAAATGCAAGCAATTCATAACCATTATTGGTAGTATCAACAACCTCAAAGCCGAACTTCTTCGCAAATGATTGGTCTGAAAGCCAAGATTTTTGTTTCT
>DAIMMU010000012.1:0-28273 GCA_036720515.1 Sedimentibacter sp. | reverse complement strand
TGCCCTTGCCTACAAGTTCAAAGGCTACTTTTTGTACTTTTCGGTCTCTTTGTTCAGCAAAAACGAAGATGCCTTTATATTCAGAAATATTCATTTTGTCCTCCTCCTACTATATTATAAATTTTTCTTTCATTTTATCAACTATCAGTTCAGCTGATTCTTGCGGTTCTAAGCTAAATAACTTACCTGCAGTTTTAGCACCCTTGGTAAATGATCTTTTAACCTTAGTAGGAGAACCTTTTAATCCGATTTCATTCAATTCAACATCTAAATCTTTAGCTGTCCAAACTGTAACCTCTTTTTCTCTGAAGGCTTCAAATATTCCTTTAGGAGACATATAACGAGGCTGGTTTAACTCTGCTAATGCTGTAATTAAGCATGGTAGTTTTGTTTTTAATGTGTGGTATCTATCTTCATATTGTCTTTTAACAATAATGTAGTCTCCATCAATTTGAATTTCTTCGGCATAGCTTATGTTAGTCAATCCCAAATGTTCAGCTGTTTCAGGTCCAACCTGAGCAGTATCACCGTCTATAGCCTGTCGTCCTGTTATTATCAAGTCATAATCTAATTTGCTAAGTGCTGCTGCAAGAGTTCTTGAAGTTGCCAATGTATCTGCGCCTCCAAATGCTCTGTCTGTAATAAGGATTGCATCATCTGCTCCCATTGCCAATGCTTCTCTAAGTGCAAGATCGGCCTGAGGAGGTCCCATTGATATTGCTGTTACGTGAGCACCCTTTTCTTCTTTAATTCTTATTGCAGATTCTAAACCTGCTTTGTCGTCAGGGTTTATTATGCTTGGTACGCCTTCTCTTATTAATGTGTTAGTTTTTGGATCTATTCTAACTTCCGTTGTATCAGGCACCTGTTTAATACATACTACTATATTCACTGTCTTTGCCTCCCTATTTCAACATATTTGCACTGATAACCATTCTCTGAACTTCTGAAGTTCCTTCGTAAATTTCAGTTATCTTCGCATCTCTCATCATTCTTTCTACAGGATAATCTCTTGTATATCCATATCCGCCATGAAGCTGAACAGCTTTTGTTGTAACTTCCATTGCTGTTTCTGCCGCAAATAATTTAGCCATTGCTGCGTCAACGCCGTATGGCTGTCCTGCATCCTTAGTGCATGCTGCTCTGTAAACCAAAAGTCTTGATGCATCAACCTTAGCTTGCATATCAGCCAACTGGAACTGAGTGTTCTGGAATTTAGCTATTGATCTTCCAAACTGTTTTCTTTCTTTTACATATTTAACAGTTTCATCTATGGCACCCTGTGCAATTCCAAGTGCCTGAGCAGCTATTCCTATTCTGCCTGAGTCAAGTGTTTTCATTGCAATCTTAAAGCCTTGTCCTTCTTTTCCAAGAAGATTTTCTTTTGGCACGATACAGTCTTCAAATACCAACTCACAAGTTGCAGAGCCTCTGATACCCATTTTTAATTCTTTTTTTCCTATTGAAAAACCAGGGAAGTCTTTTTCTACTATAAATGCAGAAATACCTCTTGTTCCTTGTGATTTGTCAGTCATTGCCATTACTATATAGCAATCCGCATAGGATCCGTTTGTAATAAATATTTTAGTACCGTTTAGAATGTAATGATCTCCGTTCAGTACTGCTTTTGTTTGCTGACCGGCTGCGTCTGTTCCTGCCCCCGGCTCGGTAAGACCGAATGCTCCGATCATTTCACCAGATGCAACTTTTGTAAGGTACTTTTTCTTTTGTTCTTCATTTCCAAATTCCAATAAAGGACCGCCGCAAAGTGAAGTATGGGCAGATACTATAACACCTGTAGTTCCGCATACCTTTGACAATTCCTCAACTGCCATTGCATATGTTAAATAATCACAGCCTTGTCCACCGTATTCCTTTGGAAACGGTATACCCATGAAACCGTATTTTACCATTTTTTCAACAGTTTCAACGGGAAATCTTTCTTCTTCATCAATCTCTTGTGCCAATGGCTCAACTTCGTTGACAGCAAAACTTCTGAATAGCTGTCTTGCCATTTCATGTTCCTTGCTTAATTGAAAATTCATGATTTCACTCCCTTAAATTTTTTGTCTTTACTATTTTGTTAACTTATTAACATTTAGTTTACACCAACGTTTTAATTATACTAAATTGATTTAAATATATCAAGAGCTTTTATTTGAAATTTGCTTTTCTTTTTTCAATAAAAGCAGTCATACCTTCTTTTTGATCTTCATGCGCAAAACACAGGCTGAATAAATTTGCTTCAATTGCAATCCCAGTCTCAATATCCGTCTCAATTCCCCTGTTCATTGCTTCTTTTGCATGTCTAACTGCGGAATTGGAATTTGCAAGAATTTTTTTAGCAATTGCATACGTTTCCTCCATCAGACTATCTTTGTTTATCACTTTATTAACAAGACCGATTCTGTATGCTTCCTCAGCATCTATTAATCCTCCGGTCAAAATTAATTCTTTCGCTCTTCCAAGCCCCACCAGCCTCGGCAGCCTTTGTGTGCCGGAAAATCCGGGCGTAATTCCAAGACCAACCTCAGGTTGCCCAAACTTTGCCTTTTCAGATGCGATTCTCATATCACAAGCCATTGCCAATTCACATCCGCCTCCAAGAGCAAAACCGTTGACAGCAGCTATTACAACCTTATTCAGCATTTCAATTTTTCTGAAAATTCTTGCTCCGTCTTCTGAGAATTTCTTTGCCTGTTCAACATTCAGCCCGTTCATGTAAGCTATGTCCGCACCGGCTACAAATGCTTTACCCTCTCCCGTAAGAACAATTACCGAAACCTCATTGTCCTGTGCGACTAAATCAAACGCAGCATCAATGTCCTGCAATACTTCCCCGTTCAATGCATTCAATGAATGAGGATTGTTAATTTTAATCGTGCAAATTCCTTCATTTTTTTCCAATATCAAATTTTTAAATTCCATAGTCATACCTTCCTTTTTATGTTGTTAATTGTATTATAACATACTTTCCACATATTTCATCATAATTTTCAGAAATTTAATAAATTTTTAACAATCTATTTTTCTTTAATATATTATTTCCGAACAAGAGTAATATTTTATATAAAATTATTTTATGCACTATAAAATATTACAAAATTGAAAAACAAAATCCGAAGTCTATTTGACTTCAGACTTTAGTCATTCTTATATTATTTCGGTTAAATCCCACATCTTACCCAGCACATGCTTGATATTATACTTTTCAGCTAATTCATCGGACTTTTTTTGCCAGCCAACCAGCACGGGTGTAACTTTCGCATTTATTGCACATTCCATGTCAAATTTAGAATCACCTACATACAATGTATTGTCCGCAGTGCTTTTTAATTCGTTTATTGCCTTTATTAAGGGCTCCTTGTCGGGCTTGTGCTTTATAACATCGTCGGCGGATATTACAACCTGAAAATATTTGTCTAATTCATATTTCTCCAAAGCTTGTATCGTGGAAGATTTAAGCCTCGATGTTGCAATTCCGATTTTTACGTCTTTGCTTTTTAAATATTTTATAGTATCTTCTACTGTCTCATACAATGATACTTCTCTGTCAAACTTATCAACCTGATACTCTCTGTAACTACCAATAACATCTTCATATCTGAAGTTTTTAAAATCTCTTTTTAATGTTAGTTCTAAAGGCTCTCCAAAGGTACCAAGGATATAATCTTCATTCCATTTACCGTTATGATATTTGTTGTAAATATGTTTAAACGAATTTAATATCAGCTGATTTGTATCTGCCAATGTCCCGTCAAAATCAAATATTACCGTATCAATCATTTTTGCTCCTGCCGCTTTTTTTCATACTGAGACCTATTCGCTGTCTTTCTTTATCGATGCTTATAATTGTTACATTGACAGTGTCTCCCACCTGCACTACTTCCATTGGATTTTTTATATATTTGTCACTCATTTCAGAAAGATGTATTAAACCATCCTGTTTTACCCCTATATCAACGAAGGCTCCAAAGTCAACCACATTTCTCACGGTTCCCGTAAGCTTCATTCCCACTTCCATGTCTTCAAACTTAACAACATCGCTTCTGAATATAACCTTTGGCATTTCATCCCTGGGGTCTCTACCCGGTTTTTTGAGCTCTTCAATAATATCTGTTAATGTGGGAACACCGATATTCAATTCTTCTGCCAAAACCTTTATTCTGTCTTTGATTCTTTCTTTTTGAGGTTTTTTGTCTTCCTTGAAGTTTATTTGCGACAATGCTTCAAGTCCTTTAAGTCTTGTATTTTTAGCTGATATTTTTACTTTTTTATCTTCCTTTACAGGAACCTTCATTATTCTTTCGTTGATATCTCTTAAATTTGAACTTCTTAGATCTTCAATTGAATAACCTAATTTTTCAAGAAGTCTTTCCGCAATTTCATAGGTTTCCGGATGAACTGCAGTTTTGTCTAAAGGATTCTCCCCGTCCGAAATTCTTAAGAAGCCTGCACATTGTTCAAATGCCTTGTCTCCAAGCATTTTTACTTTCATAAGCTCTTGTCTGTTAATGAACTTTCCGTTCTCTTCTCTGTATTTAACTAAATTCTTCGAAATTGTCTTTGTTATTCCTGAAACATATTGAAGTAACGCGGGAGAAGCTGTATTTAAATCAACACCGACGCTGTTAACACAGTCTTCAACAACTCCGTCAAGCTCCTGTCCTAACTTTGCTTGGTTAACATCATGCTGATACTGTCCTACACCGATGCTTTTCGGATCTATTTTAACCAATTCCGCCAGTGGATCCTGCAGTCTTCTTCCTATTGAAATTGCTCCTCTTATTGTAACATCAAGTTCCGGATATTCTTCCTGTGCTAATTTCGAAGCTGAATAAACAGATGCTCCTGCCTCGCTCACAATTGTATAGGTTACTTTTTTAGGGAATGTATATTTTGACAGCATATCTGAAACTACCTGTTCTGTTTCTCTTGATGCTGTTCCATTACCGATTGTAATAACATCAATATCAAATTTTTTTATAATCTCAGCCATTATCTTCTGAGATTTTTCAACTTCGTTTCTTGGCTCGTTCGGATATATTACTCCCTCTTCCAAAAACTTGCCTGTTCCATCCATCACTGCCAACTTGCAGCCTGTTCTGAAGCTTGGGTCTATCGCAAGAATTTTCACATCCTTAACCGGAGGAACCATCAAAAGATTCTTTGTATTTTTCCCGAATACCTTTATTGCCTCTTCTTCGGCTCTTTCAGTAAGCATGTTTCTTATTTCCCTCTCAATTGAAGGGGCAATGAGTCTTTTATAGCTGTCCTGAATTGCAGATATGTAATAATCGGCAGTTATTGCTTTTTCATTTTTAATTTCACTTGATATTAAATAGTTGAGTATTTTCTCATCAGGTGTATTTAATTTAACCTTTAATTTCTTTTCCTTCTCGCCTCTGTTAATTGCAAGAATTCTATGATTTACAATTTTACTTACCGGCTCTTCAAATTTATAATACATTTCATAAACTGTTTTTTCTTCTTCATCAGCCGCTTCCGATATAAGTATCGCATCCTTTGCATATACTTCTCTTATATGTTTTCTGTAATCAGCATTGTCGGAAACAATTTCGGCTATTATATCGCAGGCACCCTCGTATGCTTCCTTAATATTATTGACACCTTTTTCTTCATCTATGAAAGGCATTGCTATTTCCTCAAGTCCGCCTTCCATAATATTTTGTGCCAATATGATTTCTGCCAAGGGTTCAAGTCCCTTTTCCTTTGCCTTTGAAGCTCTTGTTGATTTTTTCTGCTTGTATGGTCTGTATAAGTCCTCAACTCTTTGCAGCACGTCTGCATTTAATATTTCGTTTTTAAGTTCCTCGGTAAGTTTTCCCTGCTCTTCAATTAACCTGATTACTTCTTCTTTTCTGATTTCCAAATTTCTTAAGTATGTAAGTCTTTCAAACAAATCTCTTAATACCACATCGTCCAAGGAGCCTGTCTGCTCCTTGCGGTATCTTGCAATGAAGGGAATTGTATTACCTTCATCTATTAACTTAACAGTGTTTTCAACCTGAAATGGTTTTAAATTAAATTCGGTGCACAAAATTTTATTAATATCTATCATTCTTCTCTCCTTTTAAGCGACAGCCGGAACAATAACGGAACAATTGCAAAGCGATAGCACTACAATTGTTCTCCCACCGTTGTCCTATTGTTCTCCTATCGCCTTCATTTTCAAGTATTCGTTCATAAACATATCAAGATTGCCGTCCATTACCGACTGTACATTGGATGTTTCCGCGTTTGTTCTGTGATCCTTCACCATGCTGTACGGATGAAAAACATAAGAACGGATTTGGCTTCCCCATGCAATTTGATTGTATTTTCCCTGAATATCTTCGATTTTTTCCTTGTTTTCTAACTTCTTGATTTCCAAAAGCTTTGAGATTAACATCTTCATTGCGGTTTCTTTGTTGCTGTGCTGGGATCTTTGGTTTTGGCAGGATACCACTACGCCTGTCGGTATATGTGTTATACGTATTGCCGAGTCGGTTGTGTTTACATGCTGCCCGCCCGCACCGCTGGAACGGTAAGTATCTATCTTTAAGTCCGATTCATTGATACCAAAATCTTCATCATCGGTAATTTCCGGTGTTACATCTACCGATGCAAAGGAGGTGTGCCTCCTGTTCGAAGAGTCGAATGGTGAAATTCTAACCAGCCTGTGAACACCTTTTTCGGACTTTAAATATCCGTAAGCATTTTCTCCTTCCACAAGAATGGTAACACTTTTTATTCCTGCTTCCGTATCGGTAAGTATATCCAAAATTGTCATACCGTAGCCTTTAGATTCTATCCACCTTGTGTACATTCTAAACAGCATGTCTGCCCAGTCTTGTGCCTCCGTGCCGCCCGCACCTGCATGTATGGATAAAATTGCGTTATTTTCATCGTATTCACCGCTTAGGAGAGCCACTATCCTCGCACTTTCCAACTGTTCTTCCGCCACATCCATATTTTCCAGAAGCTCAGGCACATGGCTTTCATCCTCTTCTTCGCGTATTAATTCAATGAACAGTTCAATATCATCTACCTGTTGTTTTAAATGATTAAATTCATCGATGCGGTTTGTATTATGCTTTAATTTCTGTGATATTTTCTGAGCATTTTCCTGATTGTTCCAAAATTCCGGTTCCTGCATCTCCGATTCTAAAGTAAAGTTTTCTTCCCTTAACTTTTCCAAGTCAAAGGGAACCACCTACCTCATTTAATATATCATTGAACTTTTTGATTCTTTCAGTAATTTCATACCAGTCCGTCAAATTATCATCTCCTTCTTTTTACGATTGCAGAGCAAATGCAAAACCATTGCACCGACGCAACACAGCAATTGTTCTCCTATTGTTCTTGTTCTTTTGCACCGCAGCACTTCTTATATTTTTTGCCGCTTCCGCAGGGGCACGGATCATTTCTGCCTACCTTTTTTTCTTTTTTAACAATTGGCTGAGGTCTGCCTCCGATACTGCTTGCATCTCCCCCGCTGACTCCGGTAATTTTTGCCACTTCTCTTCTTTGCAATTTTTCCTGAGGTCTTACACGCATCAGCATTTTAACGGTATCTTGCTGAATTGAAGCAGTCATTTCTTCAAACATGTCAAATCCTTCTACCTGATAAGCTATAACAGGGTCTTCATTACCGATGGCGCGAAGACCAATTCCTTGTTTGAGCTGATCCATTGCGTCAATATGATCCATCCATTTCATATCTACATTCCTGAGAAGAACAATTCTCTCCACTTCCCTGAATGCATCTTCGCCAAATTCTGCCTCCTGCCTTGCATAATGTCTGTCAACGGCTGTCCTGATTCTTTCCCTGAGAGTTTCTCTGTTTAAACTGTTTATATTTTCTCCGTCAAAATTTATCAGCAGAGCAAATACTTCTGCTATATACTTGATAAACCCGTCTATATCCCAGTTTTCGCTATGCTTGTCATCGGTTGTATACATATTAACAGCCTTGTCAATTAAAGCATCAATCATAGCGGATATATTGTCTTTTAAGTTTTCTCCAAGAAGTACCTTCCTTCTTTCAGAATAAATTACCTCTCTTTGTTTATTCATTACATTATCGTATTGCAGAACATGTTTTCTTATATCAAAGTTTCTTCCTTCAACTCTTCCCTGTGCTGTTTCGATTGTCTTTGTGAGAAGCCCTGCTTCCAAGGGTTCGTCTTCAGGCATTTTTAAGGTTTCAATAATTGTTTTAACCTTATCCCCCGCAAACAGCCTCATCAGATCATCCTCCAAGGATATATAAAAACGGGTTGAGCCCGGGTCTCCCTGCCTTCCCGCACGGCCTCTTAACTGATTGTCAATACGTCTTGATTCATGACGTTCCGTGCCGATAATGTGAAGTCCTCCCGCTTCTTTAACCTTTGTCTGTTCATCCTTTAATTCACTTTTCGATTCTTCCAAAAGCTGTTTGTAGGTACTTCTTGCTTTAATTATTTCCTGATCCTCTGTTTCATTAAAGCCGTCAGCCGCAGCAATAAGTTCATCGGAAAATCCTTTTGTCTTCATTTTATGCTTTGTAATAAACTCGGGATTTCCTCCAAGCACGATGTCCGTACCTCTTCCTGCCATGTTGGTTGCAATGGTAACCGAGCCAAAGCGTCCTGCCTGAGCTACAATTTCAGCTTCCTTGTCATGCTGCTTGGCATTCAAAACCTCATGCTTAATTCCCTGTTTCTTTAAGAATTTGCTTAATAGTTCGGATTTTTCAATTGAAATAGTACCCACCAAGATGGGCTGTCCCGTTGTGTGTTTTTCTGTGATTTCATTTATTACGGCATTGAACTTTCCGACTTCTCCTTTGTATACCACATCCTGCATATCTTCTCTTATTACATCTTTATTTGTAGGAATTTCTATTACATCGACGCCGTAAATTTCCCTGAATTCATTTTCTTCCGTCTTCGCCGTTCCCGTCATACCGGACAGCTTTTTATACATTCTGAAATAATTTTGAAATGTTATTGTGGCAAGTGTTTTTGATTCTTTTCTTACTTCTATTCTTTCCTTTGCTTCGATTGCCTGATGAAGTCCGTTGGAATATCTTCTGCCGTACATAATGCGGCCTGTAAATTCATCTACTATTAAAACCTCTCCGTCTTTAACAATGTAGTCGATATCTCTTTTCATTGTATTATGTGCTTTCAAGGCTTGATTTATATGATGGGAAATCTCCATGTTCTCCTGATCGGCTAAATTTTCAATATTAAAATATCTTTCTGCCTTAGTAATTCCCCGTGCTGTAAGTGTAACATTTTTTGCCTTTTCGTCAACTATATAATCAACCGTATCATCTTCTTCCACATCACCCATCATATAGTCCATCTTTGATTTCTTATCCTCAGGCAATTGGATTTTTCCCTTCAGGTTCAACACAAAGCTGTTTGCCATTTCATACATTTCGGTTGACTTTTCGCCTTCTCCGGAAATGATCAGAGGTGTTCTCGCTTCATCTATTAAAATACTGTCAACCTCGTCAATTATGCAGAAGTTTAAATCTCTTTGCACCATATCTTCCTTACGGATAACCATGTTGTCTCTTAAGTAATCAAAACCAAACTCATTATTGGTACCGTAGGTAATGTCTGATTTATATGCGTTTACCCTTTCTTCCTTTGTTATGCCGTGCACTATGCATCCAACAGAAAGCCCTAAGAAATTATGCACCTTACCCATCCACTCAGCATCACGCTTTGCCAAGTAATCATTGACTGTTACAACATGTACTCCGTTTCCATCAAGAGCATTCAAATAAACAGGCAGGGTCGAAACCAATGTTTTTCCTTCTCCTGTCTTCATTTCGGAAATTCTGCCCTGATGAAGGACGATACCGCCTAACAGCTGCACCCGGTAATGCTTTTGACCTAAAACCCTCCAAGCGGCTTCTCTTACAACGGCAAAGGCTTCAGGAAGTATGTCATCCTTTGATTCACCGTCCGTCAGTCTTTGTTTAAATTCGGCAGTCTTTGCCTTCAATTGGCTGTCAGTCAGATCCTCCATTGTCTTTTCAAGGGATAATATTTTATCCACTGTCGGATCTAATCTTTTAATCTCTTTTTCACTGTAAGAACCAAATATTTTTTCTAAAAAATTTTTCATCTTTATATCCTTCCATACATTATATAATTGAGCAGAAATGACCCGCCGTATAGCCTGAACTCCATGCCCATTGCAGATTAAATCCTCCGCAATCCCCATCGACATCAAGTATTTCTCCGGCAAAATACAATCCCTTAACCTTCAAAGACTCCAATGTCTTGGGATTTACCTGAGTAAGCTTAACTCCCCCGGCGGTTGATTGAGCCTGCTGCCAAGAATTATGTCCTGTAACTTCAAACTTCCACTCTTTTAAAACATCGATTATTTTATATATTTCTTTTTTATTTAAATTACCGCAACGCTTGTTTAAATCATCAAAACCTGCTTCATATAATATTACGGGAATCAGCTTTTTATTAATGAAACCAATCATTCCGTCTTCCATTGCTTTATATCCGATTCTTCCGAATCTGTACTGAAGAATATCATAAAGCTGCAATTTTGAATATTTGGGGAACATATCTATCAATAAATATGTTTTGCTTTTATTATTTAATTCATCAATAACCTTGCGGCTTATTTGCAGAATGGGAGGCCCCGATATGCCGTAATCCGTGAAAAGCATTTCTCCCTCTTCTTCCCTTATAAGCCTTTCGCCGGCATAGGCTTTTGCAATACCGTCAAACCTAATGCCTGCTATTCTTTTGAAATATTTGCCGTTTAATTTCAGCTGAACAAGAGCGGGAGAAGGCTCAACAATTTCATGTCCGAATGACTTTGCTATTTCATATCCTTTTCCGTCAGAACCAAGCTGAGGACTCGCTTTTCCTCCCGTTGACAAAATAACCCTGTCTGCAGTAATTGTATCATTCCCAATAATACTAAATTTATCTTTATTTTTTCTTAATCCTGCTACATTGAAGTCGGTCTTTTCTTGAACGTTAAGCCTGTTTGCTTCATATCTTAATACATCTAAGATGCTTGATGCCTGCAGTGAATTAGGATAAACCTTGCCGCTTTCATCAACATAAGGATGAATTCCCAAGTCTTCAAAAAATGTCAGTGTCTTATTAAGGTCAAAAAAATTCATGACTTCATGCGCAAGCTTTAAATTATCGCTGTGGTAGCATTCAAATGACAGGTTCATATTAGTGTAATTGCACCTGCCGTTGCCTGTTGCCAATATTTTTTTGCCCACTCTGTTCATTTTCTCATAAATAGTTACTTCAGCACCGTTTTTAGCCGCAGCTATCGCCGCCGTTAAGCCTGATGCACCTCCGCCGATTACAGCTATCTTCATAATTTATTCCTGTTCTTTTATTGGTTTATATGTTTTAATAATTTGCTCTGCTATTTTAAGTCCGTCAATGGATGCGGACATAATTCCTCCCGCATAACCGGAACCCTCGCCGCAGGGATAAATTCCCTTAATATTAGTTTGCATTTCATCATCTCTTATAATTCTTAAAGGTGATGAAGTTCTCGTTTCAACTCCCGTCAGCAATGTGTCCGGCCTGTCATAACCTGTTAACAGCTTTCCGAAGGCGGTTATTCCTTCAACTAAGCTTTCACAAACATAGACAGGTAAACAATCCCAAAGGCTTGCAAATGTGCAGCCCGGCCTGTATGTTGGATAAATTTCGCCAAAACCTGTGGAAACCTTCTTTTCTTTAAAATCTTTAAAAAGCTGGACAGGAGCTCTGTAATTTCCTCCCCCTATTTCGAAAGCTTTTCCTTCCCATTTTCTCTGGAATTCAATACCCGCTAAAGGATTTTCACTTCCGCCGAAATCTTCGGGATTTATCTGAACAACAACGGCAGAATTTGCATTTTCAAGATCTCTTTCATGAAAACTCATACCATTTGTAACAACTCCCCCTGCTTCGGAAGCAGATGCGGTTACAACCCCTCCCGGGCACATGCAGAATGTATACACGCTTCTCCCGTTTTTGCTTTTGTGAACAAATTTATAATCAGCAGGACCTAAATTTGGATGGTCTGCCATTTCTCCATACTGTGCTTCACTTATCATTTTTTGAGGATGCTCAACTCTCACACCGATTGCAAATGGTTTTGAAATCAGCTCTAACTTATTGCTGAGCATTTCAAATGTATCTCTTGCACTGTGACCTATGGCAAGCACCAATACATCTGTTTCAATAATGTCACTTTCGGTAACAATGCGATAAACCGCATTATCTTTTATTTTAATATCAGTCAAACATTCTTCGAATCTGAATGTTCCGCCCAAGGCAATTATTTTTTTTCTTATATTTACAAGAACATTTCTAAGTAAATCCGTTCCTATATGCGGTTTATTAATATACGTTATTTCTGAAGGAGCACCTGCTTCCACAAATTCTTCCAATACTTTTTTTCCCCTTTTTGACCTGTCCTTGATTAATGTATTAAGCTTACCGTCAGAAAATGTTCCGGCTCCTCCTTCTCCGAACTGTATATTTGAGCTTGAATTTAAGGTTCCATCCTTCCAGAATTTTTCTATATCCTTAACTCTTTCCTTTACCTTCTTGCCTCTTTCAAGAACTATAGGCCTATAGCCCTTTTCTGCAAGAAGCAAAGCACAAAATAGCCCCGCAGGACCACTTCCTACTATAACGGGTCTGTTATTTAAAGGTTTTTCTCCTGTTGCTTCAACTTCATATATAAACGGCTCCACAACTGTAACATTTGTATTTCTTTTGGAAACTTTAACTTCCTTGTATGTATCAACATCCAAAGCATAAATAAAAAGAATTTCATCCTTTTTTCTTGCGTCTATTGACTTTCTGAAGACAGAAAGTTCTTTGATTTCTTCTTTTTTTATTTTTAATGCCTCTGCTGCTTTTATAAATAAATCTTCTTCGGTATGATCTATAGATAGCTTAACCTGTTGAATTCTTAACATTTGGTACACCTCTTTAACTTCTTGTCAATTTAAAATTCTGCTATGTAACCTTATCATTATATCATAGTTTCAAAATTATTCTATGTAAATTTTTGCAGATGCCCTTTATGACCTAACCCAATTTCTATTAATAATACTTTCATATTTGCGCATATTAAATTAAATGGATGAAATGGAGTACAATATGACCCTCAAAAATAAATCCGTAATTTTAATGCTTTTTTCTGCATTTACATTCTCATCGATGCAAATAATAGTTAAATTATTGCCTCAGATACCTTTAATGGAAAAAGTATTTTTCAGAAACTTTATAAGTCTATTAATCTCTTATTTTATAATTAAGAAAAACCGGCTTTCTTTTTTTGGAGCAAAAGAAAACCGAAAATACCTTTTTTACCGTTATTTATTCGGTTTCACAGGTTTAATACTTTTCTTTTATGCCACAACACAAATGTTGGCAGCTGATGCTGCCATACTCAATAAGCTGTCTCCTGTTTTTGTGATAATATTGGCACATTATTTTCATAAAGAAAAAATAAATAAAACGAAATTAATAGTATCGGCAGTATCTGTAATCGGTGCACTTTTAGTAATAAAACCAAAATTTGATTCATCTGTCATACCTGCCGCTGCGGGCTTTATTTCCGCCATTCTTTCCGGAGCAGCCTATTTGTTCATAGGAATGACAGAGAAAGAAAGTGTTTATACCACCGTATTTTATTTTTCATTTTTTTCTTCTTTAAGCTGCGTTCCCTTTTTCTTTTTTGATTTTGTTACGCCCGAAATTAATGAATTAATTCTTCTTGCTCTCCTTGGTATATTTGCGGCTTTGGGGCAAATTGCCCTTACCTTTGCATACACCGGATGCCCTGCATCGGATATCTCTATTTATGATTACTCTAATATCATTTTTTCATCGATGCTTGGTTTCTTGTTTTTAAAAGAAATACCCGATTTACTGTCAGTTGCGGGCGGAGTATTGATATTGTCTGCATCTGTTTATTTATATATCAAGACCAAACAGTAACTTACACTTTAGGGCATCTTTAAATCTCTTTACCTTCTATCGGGCTTGACATTATAATAAATGTTTCGGTGTTTCCATAAAACTGAATTTTCCCCACTAATTCTTCCAAATGGGTCATTTCCCTTAAGTATGCTTTCATAATCATGCTATGGGGTCCTGTAACATGGTGGCATTCAACTATTTCGTCCGCATTGTCGGCAAATTGAAGGAAGACGTCCTGTTTTTCAGGTTTTATTGATGCATTGATTAAAACACATATTGGCTTGCCTACTTTTTCATTATTGATTACAGCCCTGTATTGCACAATAACACCTATATCTTCCAATCTCTTAACTCTTTCTGCTACAGCAGGAGGACTTAATGATACAACTTTTCCCAATTCTTTCATTGAAATTCTTCCGTCATGTTGCAATATACTGATAATTTTCATATCTGTCTGATCCATTTTACACCGCCTTATTTTATTAAGTTAATTTCAAAAACAGCTGCTTTATTGTATGAATTATTGCATTAATGATTATTTAAATTATGTACAAATACACATTCGCATGTTATTGTATATATATTATAAAAATGACAATCCCCACAGGCAGTTAATTGAATATTGATGTCCAATACACTGAAACCTTGTCGGATTAAGTATGATAATAATACTTTCGATATCAAACTATTTTATTTTCGAATTATTATATACAATACTGCTTTCATATGATATTATATCATACGTATATTAATCATATCAAGGAAAAGAATAATATAAAACTTAATATAATATGCCCGATGCTTAAAATATGCGATTATTATAAAGTAAAAACGAATTTTACATTAAATATAAAGAAGATGCCCTAACCCAGTTTTCCCAGCCATATGGAGAAAAACGGTTGGTAGGTCATCCGTAACAAGCGCCGATTTTGTGCTACGCAAGGAGCAAACAAAATTATACAGCTCAGACTATGAGGAGGAAAAATGAGAAAACTAAAAATAACCGAAACATCACTTAGAGACGGTCACCAATCGTTAATAGCAACAAGACTTACAACCGAAGAAATATTGCCCATTCTTTCAGATATGGACAATGCAGGATATTATGCCATGGAAGTATGGGGAGGGGCGACATTTGATACCTGCCTAAGATATTTAAACGAAGACCCTTGGGAAAGACTGAGAAAAATAAGAGCAAATGTTAAAAATACCAAGCTTCAAATGCTTTCAAGGGGTCAAAATTTATTGGGGTATAAAAATTATCCCGATGATATAGTTGAAAGATTTTTAAAAAATGCACTATATGAAGGAATTGACATTGTCAGGGTATTTGATGCACTTAATGACATAAGAAATTTAAAAAGCTCCATAGATGTAATTAAATCGGAAGGAGCCCACTGCCAGTGTGCCATATCTTATTCAACAAGTCCGGTACATACAAAAGAGCACTATTTAAAATTAATAAAGGATTTTGAAAATGCCGGAGCTGATTCAATCTGTATAAAGGATATGTCCGGAATATTATTGCCTTATGATGCTTATTACTTAGTTAAATCCATAAAAGAAGTCACAGATCTTCCATTGGAGTTTCATACGCACTGCACCAGCGGAGTTGGGGAAATGTCCGTTTTGAAAGCAATAGAAGCAGGAATTGATATTGTGGATACTGCTATATCTCCTTTATCTTCAGGAACTTCGCAGCCCGCAACAGAATCTCTTGCATTAACACTTAAAGACACTGAAAGAGATCCTAAACTGAATATAAAAAGCTTAAATAATACTGCCGAGTATTTTAAAACTGTTATGAAAAAATATGAAGAGGATGGAACATTCAACATAAAGGTGCTTATGACCGAGCCAAAAACACTTCTGTACCAAATACCCGGAGGCATGCTTTCAAACATGCTGATTCAAATGAAGTCGCTTAATGCCGCCGACAAATTTGAAGAAGTATTGACGGAAGTTCCAAGAATAAGAAAGGACTTAGGATATCCTCCTCTGGTTACTCCAATGAGCCAAATGATAGGAGCACAAGCTGTTTTCAACGTAATTTCGGGAGGAAGGTACAAGATAATACCTACAGAAATAAAAAATTATGTAAGAGGAATGTACGGCAGACCGGCTTCCCCCATATCGGATGAAATAAGAAAGATTATTATCGGGGATGAAGAAGTAATAACAGTCCGTCCGGCTGACCTTTTAGGCGACGGCTATGACAAGCTGAGGCAAGAAATAGGATACTTGGCTGAGTCCGAGCAAGACGTTTTATCCTACGCACTGTTTCCTCAAGTCGCAAAAGACTTTTTCGAGAAAAGAAACCAACACATATTAGTGGGACATTAAGGACATACCTTAGTGTCCCGCTTTGTCACTTTGATAGGTTAGAATTAAAGGCTTCTATAATGTACAGCCATTTTTCAGAAAAAAACTTAAAAAGATTTGATCGGGGCATAACCACTGTCCAATCAGAGGTTCTTGAGTTGATTTTGCATTAGCACTCCTACTATTTCCGCGAATCTTTCTGGATAGTAAATACGGGCAAAATTGTGTCCGTATATTTTTTTTGCTGTTTTTACATCTTCGTCTTCGCCGGTGAAAACACATAAAACTGAATTTCCGTTATTTATGCCTTTTTTCACTTCAAAGGCTGTATCGATTATACCGGTAGCTCCCGCATACTTGGTTTGTTCCTGCTTAATTCCAGTGTCAGGAATACTCTGAGTATCGTTCGGCTTGCAGTCGGAAAGAATTATGAGGATTTTATTGTGGAAACTGCTGCCTTCCATCATGTACAATGCCGTGCGGATGGCTAATCCGTCGCGATTGCAGCCTGTGGTTTTATAATTGAATATTTTGTCATTATTATCCGGTTCGTCATAATCACGATAAAGATTAATAACCGTATAGTTTCTTAAACTGCTGAATGAGTAAACCCTGACAGGAATTTGACATTGAGTGAAGCTTTCGGCAATTATATAACCTTCAGCTGCAATTGTTTCCTGCCTTTCATGCTGAGATGCCGACGCATCAAGCAAAATATCCACGGAAATATTTCCTATGTCATTGTTGTATTCCTTCGTAAATATTCTGTTGTCATTTACATATATATTTCTCCAGATTTTTGGCGCATTCAGCTTTCCTGCTTCAGACTTGCCTGTATACGATTCAAAATAAGCCAGCATTGTGTTTCTTATTTTATTGGTAAGCTTCAAGATACTGTTTTTGTATTTAATATAATTTGAGCTGAAGTGAGCCGAATTGATTTCTCTTTGTTCCATTAATGCTTTATTATAATATGCCGCATTAACATCATCTCCAAATTCCGTATCAAACTCTCCTCTGGTAAAATGGAGATGACAATTTTTGTGGTTTCCGACGCATAAGCTGTGCTCTATTGAATAGGTTTTTTGCTCGGAAATAATGGAAGCACCGAAATATTTACGTATAAACTGTCTTTCCGAATCATCCCTTTTTTCTACCGCAATTTTGCGAACATGCTTTTTGATTTTTTGCTTTAATTCTTCGAAGTAAATTTCTCTTGATGTTTCTGCAGAATCCAAATACAAATCATTCATGGTTTTCATTTCTGAATCGTTAAGCTTTTCATCGCCATATTCAGTATGTTTTTCAAGATCTTTTCCTGATTTGTTTTTCTTTGCACTCTTAATATCAACTTCATATTGACCGTAGTTAAATCTAAAATATGTCTTGATAATTTGATTCATTCTTAGTATTATTTCTTCCGTACTAAGTGTGTCGTCAAATTCAAGAGCATTTAAAATATTAAGAGCATTGCCTGATATTTCAGGTTCCTTTCCAAGAGCTCTTCCGAAATGAGCATTTCTTATTACATTTAGCAGATTATCTTCCAAAGGTTCTGCTTCGCCTTTTAGAACCTTTTTTGCATAATTTCTTCGAAGGCTGAATAGAACGGGTCTGTCATTTTTACCTTTATTAAACGTACAATTCTCCAAGCCTATCCAGAACAGTTTTTCATAAAACTCATGTCCGCTGTCCGTTTTCAGATATTTGAAGAAACTACTGAGGAGAGGATAATCATAATATTTGTGAACAGCTCCGATCATATAATTCCAATAAAGGTCTGCTTCCCCGTTTTCATCATAAGCCTTGAATTCCGGGTTTATTGAATAATCATCCGATGCATTCCAAATGATATTAAGAGCCCTTTTATTATCTTCTGTTAAGTTATGCATAATCAATCCTTAAAAATTTCATTTCTTTCCATGCTGTCCGATATTCGAAGACGTATAACATCTTCCACAAGTGTTCTCTCAAAGTCATCAAATGATTTATTTGCAATTCCCATCTGTAATGCTTTAATCGGAGACAGTCCCTTATTCATTAAATTAACAGAAGAAAGGAGTCCTCTTAAGTCAACGGACTTAGTTGAAATTTCCGAATTCTCGCTTTTCAACTGCAAATCCTTAAAAAGTCCTGCAAATTGTTCGACATAACCTTCTTTTAAATCAGGATATTCTATTTGCAATAATTTTCTTAGATTATCTGCTGAAATATTGGGCATATTTATCACCATAAAGCGTGAAGTCAGTGCTTCGTTTAACTCCCTTGTGCCCGCATAACCGTAATTCATGGTTGCAATGAAGCGGCTTGCATCATCTATTGTAATTTTGTCATATCCGGGTACGTCTATTATTCTTCTGTAGTCTAATGTAGCATGCAAGACTGCCACTGAATCATTTTTAGCCATATTGATTTCATCCAGCACACCGAAGCCGCCCCATTTCGCACATTCATAGATAGGGCCGTTTCTGAATACTACCTGACCGTTTTCAAATGTATCTGTTCCTATTAATGAAGAAGAATCGGTATTTACATGAAATGAAATATCCCATTTAGGTCTGCCGAACACTGCCGACAAATTCTCCGCCAAAACATTTTTCCCTGTAGCTTTTGAACCCACCAGCAGAAGGTTCTCTCCGCAAAGAAGTGCCGTAATTGCTTCCTCCCAAACATCATTGCCATAATACTTGTATTTTGGTGAAGGAATTCTATATTCCAATTTTGATTCTACCTTATAAAATTTCCTGAATTTATCTACTTCATCAATAAGATTTTCGCTTATTCCTTCTTTTCTTAAAAAATTTAACACTTTTTCCTCCATAATTGTACATTTTACTATTTTTTCACACCTTAACACCTAAGGAGCCTTTACTTAATCAGAATTTCCACGTAGCAATGACAACCTCGGTGTCTGCCGCGGCAAATTAACACATGATAATTTTTTGTGGGAATTTTAAGGTCCGTCCCCAGAATTCCTCAGAATAGGATGTCCATTACCTGTCTTATATTATTTGCAGTAATTATTTCCATATTCTTTATTTCTTTTGAAACTTCGGCATTGGCTTCTGCTATGACAGCTCTTTCAAATCCCATTTTTTGAGCTTCCAAAAGTCTTTTTTCGATTGAGTTAACTCCTCTAATTTCTCCCGTAAGCCCAACTTCCCCAATCAGGACGGTTTTAAAGTCAACAGGAATTTCCTTAAAGCTTGATGCCAAGGCGCACAGTATTGCCAAGTCGCTTGCTGGCTCTTTAATTTGCAGCCCTCCCGTTACATTAATAAATGTATCTGAACTTTGGATTGAAAGCCCTGCCTTCTTTTCCAACACCGCAATCAGCATTGCTGCTCTGTTTTTATCAATGCCCGTTGTTACCCTGTTTGCAAATCCTGCCGGTGAATATGTAACCAATGCTTGTATTTCTATTAAAACAGGCCTCGTTCCTTCCATGGCTGACGTAACTACGGTACCGTATGCATCGACAGGTCTTCCCTTTAAAAATACCTCCGAGGGATTTTCCACTTCTATAAGTCCCCTGTCCCGCATTTCGAAAATACCGATTTCATTGGTAGAGCCAAAACGATTTTTAACCGCTCTTAATATTCTATATGAAAAATGCCTCTCCCCTTCAAAGTAAAGCACCGTATCAACCATGTGCTCCAATACTCTGGGTCCTGCAATTGCTCCCGACTTTGTAACGTGTCCTACTATGAAGGATGCCATATTTCTTATTTTAGTCATGCGCATTACCATTGATGTCACTTCTCTTACCTGAGTAACACTTCCCGGTGCAGATACTACATCCGGCGAATATATGGTCTGGATCGAATCAAGAACAAGCAGGTCCGGCTCTTCTTTTTCAACAAACTCCTTAATTATATCAATATTTGTTTCGGCAAGAACGTAAAGCTCTCCCTCTCCTATACCCAACCTGTCAGCCCTGATTTTAATCTGCTCCGTTGATTCTTCTCCCGAAACATACAGCACCTTTAATTTTTGCTTTGCCGCATGATCTGCAACCTGAAGCAAAAGGGTTGACTTGCCTATGCCGGGATCTCCGCCCACAAGTATAAGGGAGCTTTTAATTATTCCTCCTCCCAATACCCTGTCCATTTCCAGGCTGCCTGTTGAAATTCTTTCTTTTTTAGTAGATGTAATACTATTAATTTTTTCTATCTTGCCCTTGCTGATGCCCCTTTGGCTTTTTGAGTCGCTGCCCTTTGTTTCAAACTCCTCGACAAATGTGTTCCATTCACCGCAGGAAGGACATTTCCCAAGCCATTTGGCTGTTTCGTAACCGCAGTCCTGGCAAACAAATTTTGATTTTACCTTAGCCATGATTCACCTGCCTTCATTTATTAATTAATAATATATATCAGACACCATAATGTGTCAATGGAATTGTAGGAATTCCGGGGACGGAATCCCAGGGACGGACCTTGAAATTCTTATGGACGTACCTGAATTTTAGAGACGTGAATTTTATGGACGGACATTGAAATGACCATGAGCCCAGGTTGGAACTCAAAGGTCCGTCCCCAGCGTGCCCCCGGCGTGCTCAGGCGTTAAAAGCGTGCATAAAATTTTTGTTGACAGGAGGGGTATCCCTATGTATAATAAAAGCTGTTTAAAAGTTTAGTAACTTTAAACTTAGAGTTTAATAAAATATGTGAGGCGCATATGAAAATCGGAGAAAATTTAAAAAGAATAAGAGTTGCAAATTCCCTCACTCAACAAGAATTGGCAGACAGGTGCGAATTGACAAAGGGGTATATTTCACAGCTGGAAAGAGATTTGACCTCTCCTTCCATAGCAACTCTGACGGACATTTTAGAATGTTTGGGTACTGATTTGGGAAGTTTTTTCAATGAAGCTGTTGACAGTAAAATAGTGTTTAAACAGGAAGATGTTTTTGTAAAGGAATCGGATGATAATTATATTATAAACTGGATTGTACCAAATGCTCAAAAGAATAAGATGGAACCCATTTTGGTGGAACTTGGAAACCACAGCAAAATAAAGACCGACGAGCCCCATGAAGGGGAAGAATTCGGTTATGTGTTAAGCGGTTCCATACTTCTTAATTACGGCAATCAGATTTATAAGGTTAAGAAAGGTGAATCCTTTTATATTAAGGCAAATAAAACTCATTATATAGAAAATGCAAGCAAAAACCCGGCTCGGGTACTATGGGTAAGCACTCCCCCAAATTTCTGATCAGGAGGTAAAAATGGACAATGCAATTATACAACTGAACAATATAACCAAAAAATTCGACGGGGAAATTGTTCTTGACGATATTAATTTATCTGTTAAAAAAAATGAATTCGTAACTTTACTGGGACCAAGCGGCTGCGGCAAAACAACCACCCTCAGAATCATTGGAGGATTTGAAACTCCCGATGAAGGTGATGTTTATTTCGACGGGCATTTAATAAATGATGTTCCGCCCTTTAAAAGGCAGCTAAACACTGTATTTCAAAAATATGCTTTGTTTCCTCATTTAAATGTTTATGAAAACATTGCATTTGGTCTTAGAATAAAAAAGATGGATGAACGCTTAATTACCGGCAAGGTTGAAAAAATGTTGGAGCTTTTCAATCTTAAAAATTACGGAAAGAGAAGAATAGATCAGCTAAGCGGCGGTCAGCAGCAGCGTATTGCCATAGCAAGGGCTTTGGTGAACGAGCCGAAGGTGCTTTTGCTGGATGAACCCTTGGGCGCTTTGGACTTGAAGCTTAGAAAAGAAATGCAGCATGAACTGAAGGCCATGCAGCAACAGTTGGGAATTACATTTATTTATGTAACTCATGATCAGGAAGAAGCTCTTACGATGTCCGATACAATAGTAGTTATGAATGACGGAATAATCCAGCAAATGGGAAGCCCCATCGATATATACAATGAGCCCGAAAATGCATTCGTTGCTGATTTTATAGGTGAAAGCAATATATTGGATGGTGTCATGATTGATGATTACTTGGTTGAGTTTTTAGGCAAGAAATTTGAATGTCTCGATTCAGGCTTCGGAAGAGGAGAGGGTGTAGATGTGGTTATCCGCCCCGAAGACTTAGACTTAACCCCTTCAGGTGAAGGAAAACTTACGGGTATTGTAAAGTCGGTTACATTTAAGGGTGTTCATTATGAAATGGACATTGTTTCAAATGACTATGAATTTTTGGTTCATTCAACAGACATGGCACCTGTCGGTACGACCGTCGGACTGACATTAACTCCTGATGATATTCATATTATGGAAAAGGGGGAATAGCTTTGAAGAACAGGACAAAATATTTTGCTTACCCCTATGTGGTGTGGATATTTTTGTTTATTGCTTTGCCGTCGTTTTTGGTGCTTTTATACAGTATTACAACAAAGGAATCAAACGGGCTTACAACAATTCATTTTACATTTGAAAATTTCAAAAAATTCTTTAATCCGATGTATTTGAATATTCTGTGGGACTCCATTTACTTAGCTGCGGTTTCAACGGCAATATGTCTCGTACTTGGTTATCCTGCGGCATTTATAATTTCAAATACACATATATCAAGGAGAAGCACATTGCTGTTTCTGTGCATCCTTCCTATGTGGATGAATATGCTCCTACGAACCTACGCTTGGATGACCATACTCGGAAACAACGGAATACTCAATAACTTTTTTAGCTTTTTAGGTCTTCCTAAAGTGAATATGCTGTACACAAGAGGCGCAACCGTAATGGGTATGGTTTATAACTTCCTTCCGTTTATGATACTTCCCATTTATACCGCATTGAGCAAAATGGATAAGGGTCTTTTGGAAGCAGCCGATGATTTAGGTGCAAATAAAAAAACCGTTTTTAGAAAGGTTATTCTTCCTCTCAGTATGCCGGGCGTTATTTCAGGCATCATAATGGTTTTCATGCCTGCCGTCAGCACATTTATTATTCCTCAGCTTTTGGGAGGAAATAAAAATATGATGATAGGAAATTTGGTTGAAAAGCTGTTCATATTAAATGGGGACTGGAATTTCGGATCAGCCATATCCATAGTGATGATGCTTATAATACTTTTATCCATGTCAATTATGAATAAATTCGATATTGACAAGGAAGGAGGAGCAAGATTATGGTAAAAAAATATTTATCTAAAATATACATGGGTATAATATTCATATTTCTGTATGCTCCCATTATAGTTCTTGCTGTTTTTTCCTTTAATGAATCAAAATCAAGAGGCAACTGGACGGGATTTTCATTGAAGTGGTACATTGAGCTTTTTCATGACCACGATATACGCTATGCATTTTATTACACAATATCAATAGCCGTTATTGCTGCCATTATATCAACAATATTAGGCACAATTGCGGCAATAGGCATAAACAGTATGAAGGGAAAATCAAAAGCAATAATATTGAATGTCAATTATCTTCCAGTTGTAAATCCTGATATTGTTACAGGTATATCGCTGATGATTTTGTATATTTCATTTAACTTGGACTTTGGATTTAATACGATGCTATTATCTCATATAGTGTTTAATACTCCATATGTAATATTGTCAATACTTCCAAAGTTAAAGCAGCTTGACGCACACATGACCGAGGCTGCTATGGATTTGGGCGCAACACCTATGTACGCACTCAGAAAGGTAATAATTCCGGAAATAAAGCCCGGTATAGTAACAGGATTTTTAATGGCATTTACATTGTCAATTGATGATTTCATCATCAGCTACTTTACAAAGGGTGAGGGTGTGACAAATCTTTCCATAGTAATTTACTCAATGGCAAGAAGGGGTGTACGTCCTACAATTAATGCATTGTCCACAATAATGCTGGCTGTTGTATTACTTTTAATGATATTAATAAATAAAAGATCAAATGGTGTTGAAAAAAAGAAATTGAAAAGAGAGGTATAAGGATTGAAAAAGATATTTTTAATTGCGGCAGTTTTAGCCATGGTTTTAACTGCTGTTGCAGGTTGCGGTTCTGAACAGAAAGAAACTTTGAACGTATTGAACTATGATATTTATATCGACAAAGATTTATTGAAAGAATTTCAAGAGGCTAACAATGTTACAATAAAGTATGATACTTATGCAACTCCCGAGGAAATGTACATTAAAGCAAAAGCGGGTGCTTCAAATTATGATTTGATTATTTCAAGCGAATATATGATTGAGCGTATGATTAGCGAAGGAATGGTCAATAAATTAAATTTTGACAATATCCCAAATTATAAATTCATCGGTGAAGATTTTAAAAACCAGCCCTATGACCCCGATAACGAATATGCAGTGCCGTATTTCTGGGGTACATTGGGAATATTGTATAACAAGAATACTGTAGATGCTTCTTCGGACAGCTGGGCAATGCTTTGGGATGAAAATTACAGCAAGAAAATCATCATGATGGATTCCCAGAGGGATTCCTTCGGTGCTGCTCTTAAACTTTTGGGATATTCAATGAATACCGTAAATGAAAAGGAATTGGATGAAGCCAAGGAATTATTGCTTAAGCAAAAGCCTTTGGTAATGGCATATATTACCGACGGAGCACCTGATATAATGGTTAATGAGGAAGCCGATATGGCATTGGTATGGTCCGGGGAAGCAGTAGCGGCAATGGCTGAAAATGAAAACTTAGACTTCGTTATTCCGAAAGAGGGCAGCAATATTTGGATCGACGCAATGTTTGTTCCTTCAACAACAAAAAATCAGCCTTTAGCTGAAAAATTCATTGACTTTCTTTGTTCGAAGGAAGCAACCTTAAAAAATATAGAGGAAGTTTGGTATTCAACGGTACACACGGAGGCTATAAAAGAAGTAGATGAAGAATTATTGAACAATCCTGCATTTAACATTCCGCAGGAAGATATCGCAAAAATGGAAATGTTGAGAGACCCGAAAGAGTTTTTAGAATTATACACCGACAGATGGACTGAAATTGCAGCAGAATAAAAGCAGCAAACAAACGACCATGCATATATGACAGCGGGAGATATTAAGTCAAAAAAAGATTGATTTATAAAGAGATAGGAATCTTAGACAACAGCTCAATCATAAAATTGATGTTGTTGTCTAAGATTCCTATTATATTAACCTTGTTGTATTAATACAACACAAACATATGTGCTGTAACAATATCCATAAAATTATTTGTAGTCATTTTTACGGTGTGGTTGTCAATTGCCTTCATGCCCGGATAAAATGACATTTTATATGCATTTATATGCTGCTTGAATCTTATTTCATCTTCAAATGTTTCAGGCAGCTTTATTAAATTTTGAGATATATCTTTTTTTAATGCTTCCTCTGCATTTTGTTTTATTAATTTTAATACTTTATCCGGTGACAGATTTATTGTAGAGCCGCCAACCCCAATTTTTGTTTCTACGGTTGTAATATTGGGAACAAGTTTTTTTGCTTCTTCACAAATTCCCTTATCACCCGAAATAAATAGGACAGGAACATTGTGCATGGCTGCAATATATGAGTTAATCATAAATTCACTTGCTGCTTGACCATTTATTTTTATATAGCTTGGGTTTCCCGTATTAGTGTGTGCTAAAGGGCTTGTATCAGTTCCCGCTGCCGAATGATACCCTACGAACATCACTCCGTCAAAAGTGTCATCAATTCCATACATCATATTATACGGATGACCGCTTTTTCCTCTTATTAAAGTTACACATTCAGGCATTTTTAATACATCAATATTAGTTGCACTGCCATGACCGTCTTTAATTACTATTTCTGTGGCTCCGGCTTTTACCGCTCCTTCTGCAGCTGCTAAAACCTCAAGTGTCATTTGGTCGGCAAATTTTTGATATACTTTTTCGTCACTATGAGTTTCTGCCGGTAAAGTAACCCCTGCTATGCCTTCAATATCCGCACTTATAAAGATTTTCATTATAACACTTCCTTAACGTTTAAAAATTTTATTTAAATTATTTTCGTTAAAATTCTTGATAACTTCTGCTGCTAAATCAACTGTTGAATTAACATCTTCCAATGCACAGAAATTATAATGGGTATGAACAAATCTTGATGGAATTCCCAATACTAACACCGGAACCGCTTTATGAGATATATGAATCTTTCCTGCATTGGTGCTGCCTCTTCTTCTTACTGCGCTTTGGTACTTAATATTATTTTTATCTGCTAAAGATTTTGCATATTTTATAAACTCAGGGCTGCTGACATAGCTTTGGTCCATATGTCTTATTTGAGTACCTTTTTTCATAGCACATTGAGCTTCAAATTCATCAAAATAAATGTCATCGGCAGGCGAACCTTCAAATACAATTGCTAAGTCCGGCTTCACCACTTGGCTCGTAACCTGAGCTCCTCTCATTCCAACTTCTTCTTGGGAGGCGAAACCGCCGACAACGTCAACCGCTAAATTTTCACCTAATAACTTTTTCATTGTTTCAATAATACATACACAGCCAAGTCTGTTGTCAAAAGCCTTACCTAATAGGGTACCATTCTTTTCATTGTATTGGAAAGTAACGTCAGGCATTACAGGGTCTCCTACATGAATACCGAATAATTCTGTAACTTCTTCTCTGCTGGTTGCTCCAACATCAATTAAAACAGAATCCATAGCAATTCTATCCTTCGCCTTTTCTTCATCTGTCATAAAATGAGGCGGTTTAGAAACAGTTATTCCTGTAATTATTTCACCTTTAATATTTTTAATTTTTACAGTATGGGCAGGTATGTTACTTCCGACCCAACCGCCTAAATTTAATATACTTAGAAGCCCTTTGCTATTTATGTGTTGAATTATAAATCCTACTTCGTCTGAGTGAGCATCTAACATTATAATAGGTTTTTTGCCTGTATTGGTTTTTAATCTGGAAAAAACATTATTCATACAGTCATTTTCTACATGAAAATCTTTTGAATATTCCATAATTATTTTAACAACATCATCTTCAAATCCTGAAGGACCAAAGGCATTGGTTATATCTCTGATTAAATTTATATCAACCATCTGATTATACTCCCTTTTATTTATCATTATAAAGGTGGCAGAACACGTAATGACTGTCACTTATTTGTTTTTTAATTGGTTCTTCCACTTTACAAATATCCATTGCATGTCTGCATCTTGTGTGGAACTTACATCCCGAAGGAGGATTTAAAGCACTTGGAATACTTCCTTCAAGAATTATTCTTTCTTTTTTTATTGTCGGATCAGGTATTGGAATAGCTGAGAGAAGCGCTTGAGTATATGGGTGCAGAGGATTTTTATACATTTCATATTTGTCGGCAACTTCAACAAAATTACCTAAATACATAACGCCTATTCTGTCGCTTATATGCTCTACAACACTTAAGTCATGCGCTATAAATACATAAGTTAAATTTAATTTATTTTTAAGTTCATTCATTAAATTTAACACCTGAGATTGTATAGAAACATCTAATGCCGAAACAGGTTCATCCGCTATTATAAGCTTTGGTTTAACCGCTAAAGCCCTTGCTATACCAATTCTCTGTCTTTGTCCCCCACTGAACTCATGGGGGTATCTTTGAGCATGGTATCCGTCTAATCCAACGTGCCGGAGAAGCTCTATAACCCTTTTATCTATTTCTTCCTTGCCATGAGCAAGATTGTGAATAATTAAAGGCTCGGCTATAATGTCACGAACAGACATTCTTGGGTTTAATGACGCATAAGGATCCTGAAATACCATTTGAATATCTTTTCTGACGTCTCGCATTTCTTTTTTAGAAAGCTTAGATAAATTTTTATCTTTAATGGTAATTACTCCATCAGTTTTATCAATTAAATTGCATATAAGCTTACCTAAAGTCGATTTACCGCATCCTGATTCACCGACTATACCGAAAACTTCACCTTCTTTAACCTCAAAGGATACGCCGTCAACAGATTTAACATATTCTGTTTTAGTTCCAAGAACTCCTGATTTAGTAGGATAATATTTCTTTAAATTTTCGGTACGAAGTAACACT
>DAIMMU010000184.1:0-4711 GCA_036720515.1 Sedimentibacter sp. | reverse complement strand
ATTTAACCGATATTAAATCCGCCGTATCAACAGATGATGTATATGATGACTTGGCAATAATGTAATTGTCTATTGTTATTTCGCAGGTTTTTTCAAACGGTTCCTCTCCTACCAATTCTTTTGCACTTTCATAATCAAAATGTATCCAGCCTTGTTCCTTCAAACCGTCATTATGGTTTGGAAGCTTATTAATACTTTCCTCATCTGCAATAAACTCTAACTGATTATAACCATATCCCTCATCAAAATACAAATTTAATTTTCCGGTTAATGTGGTTACTCCTGTGAAATTACATGTAACCCTGACAAATTCATCGATAGAATCCTCGGTACAGATATTTACAATATCAATATCCTCGGCTGTCATGCCTGAAATGCTGTCCCCCTCGAAAATCGTTACAATTTCATTATCCCTTCTGAAATATCCGTAATTATAATTTATCCATAAGCTGTCCTTGCCGTTAGAGCTGCTGTTTTTATCGAAATATTTGAAATCTATGCTGTGAGGCTTTTCGGAATCTGAACCGGTTATCAATTTAAATCGTTCCGGTTTATGCCCGCTCTCTCCTTCATATCTGTAATAAAATCCATCCAATGTAGGTATCTTTATTTTTGACAGCTCATCATATCCCAAAAAATGATAGCTCACTGTTGAATTTCCATTTTCATGTTTATCCGGACTTAAAATAATTGCATATTTGTCCATGAAGCCTGCCTTATATTTAGTTTCTTCGTTTGCTAACGGCATTGTTGTTGAATTATTGTCATAGGCAAACATCCCTTTGTAATTTTCATCCAAGGATATTATCTCTGTAAGCTCTTCCTTGGGATATACGCCTCCGCCAAAGTTATAAACTATATCATATCCTATGGTTTTAAATTTTCCGCGTCCTATGGCAGAATGCTCCGCAAGCTTTTGGTATAATTCATTGCTTTCAATAAAAAATACGGAAAAATTATTTTCAACACCGGTACCCTTGTAGGACGGAAAATTTTTCAACGATTCTCCATCCGGTACAATTCTGCCAAGCCTTTTATATTCGAAAATTTCTCCTCCGGGAAAAACATTATAAAAGCCTTCGCTTTCTATTTCTCCCTCAAATTCAATCATTGCACCGCCGTCATCAAACTTCCTTACATTACTTACTATAAGTCCGCATACTCTGTCCTTTGCATTGACTGTTTCATCCAATTCATTTGTGGGATATTCCTTGCCTTCATATTCAACGGTTCCTATTTCTTCCGTCAGATTAATTGCTTTAAGCTTTGAAAATATATTTCCGGTATTGTAATCTGCGTCTACCTCAACCTTGTAGATACCAAGTTCCCGAGGCAAATTCTCAACTATACTCATGCCTTCATAATCCAAGGGAATACTTTCCCCTGCATTTATGGAAAAAGGATATTCATTCTTAAGGAGCTCCCTTGTTTCCTTATCGGGAACAAAATAAATCCTTCCTGAATTTCCATAAAAACCGTCGGTAATAATCTCACCGGTATATCTGACAGGTTCAGTCTCATTATCTTCCTCAGGCTCTGTTACAGGCTCTGTTACATCAGGTTCAACGGTATTAATCTGCTTGGAGCATGAAGTCAACAGCAATAAAATTGCCGCAAATAATATTAGCTTTTTCATAATCCTATTCCCCCTTTTCATCACAAATATTAGACGAAATATCTTTTTTTTAGTTCCGCAAGCTCTCAATCGCCCACAACGGCAAATTCAGAAGCCAATTTTCCTGCTTATAATCCGACATACTCGTCCGTATTGCTATTTTAGGTTCAAACTTCTCGCAAAAAGTTTTTAAGCTTTTTGCCTTCAAGTTAGTTTCTGCTTTTACCTCAATTGGAATAACATCTGTTCCGTTGTCAATAAGGAAATCTATTTCGGCACTGCCTCGGTCATTTGTCCAATAATAGGTTTCTATACCTTTAATGGTTTTAAGCTGCTGCAGTACGTACTGCTCGGTAAGAGAGCCCTTAAATTCTTTGAATAGCTTATTCCCCTCAAGCAATACCCTCTGGTTGAGTCGAACCATACATGAAAGAAGACCCACATCGACTAAAAACAGCTTAAAAGCTTTAAAATCCTCGTATGCCTTTAATGGAATATTTGGCACTGTTACCCGATGAACCTTATGAACGAGCCCGCAATCAGCAAGCCACATAAGAGCCATTTCGTAATCTTTAGCTCTCGCACCTTCCTTAATAATGCCATAGACAAACTTCTTGTTTTCTTTAGTAAGCTGTCCGGGAATACTGCTCCAAAGCATACGAATACGTGGAACAATTTCATTTGGAGCATGTTTGGAAAAATCCTGCTCATATGCGTCTAATATCCGTTGTTGAATCTCACGCGTTTCATTAAAATCCCTGTTATCAACAAAATTTTTTACTACCTCGGGCATACCTCCAATATAGTAATAGTGTTTAAGCAAATCAATATACTCCTGCTTAAAAGTTGTAGCCATGCTAAAATCCTGTTTTTCAAGCAGCTCAACAAACCTGTTCTTACCCATTGCCCTCATGAATTCGCTAAAGGATAACGGATATAAATCTAAAAATTCTACCTTCCCAACCGGAAATGATGTACCGCTATGGAGTGCCACACCAAGCATGGAGCCTGCACAGATAATTTGATATTCGGGTGCAATTTCATTAAAGTATTTCAGTGCCGATAAGGCCTTTGGTACCTCTTGTACTTCATCAAATATAAGAATGGTATTTAAAGGATTAATTTTATGTCCCGCATAAAGCTCCAACCCTGTAATAATCCGCTCAATGTTCATATCAGCAGAGAAAAGTTCTTTCATTTGAGTATTGTTATCAAAATTAATATATACCATCTCATCATAAGAGGAGTTTCCAAACTCACGCATGAGCCATGTTTTACCCACTTGACGCGCTCCCCTGATAATCAGCGGCTTTTTATTTTTTTTACTCTTCCACTTATGTAACTCATTCATTGCATCTCTATACATACAAATCACCTCTATGTATAGTATATCCCAATTTCGCACTTTTTACAACTAAATTTGATTGTTTATATACACTTTTTACGACGTATAATGTTTCTACTGGATTTTCATGCAAGTCAAATTACCATATATCTTGAAGTTCGTGTTGTGGGTATCATTATACTGTATAAAAACATTGCTTCGAATCCCGGAATCCCTTACTTATCAGTTATATTATCTATATTTTTTAGCATTATTGAGATTGTTCCATCATGATTTGTGATGAATTCAACCTTTTCCTTATTGCTGAGCATTTCATAGGGTATATTTATTTCGATTCCTTCATCCGTTATAAATTTCTGCTTAGTTTTAATCTTATTGGCGTAATTGAAATTAACCTTTATTTCCGGCTCCCTGATACCCTTCATTTTAATTTCTTCGCTATAAACCTTTTTCGCGTCGCTGTCTTTAAATACCTCATCGGAAATTTCTTCCAAGTTTATATTTAGCTTTTCCTCCACATTTTCTCTGATTATGTTTTTAACCCGGCTTTTCATAAACATATCATCGTCATAGTATTCCTTGATTATTTTGTCTGTGGCTTGCGTTATGATTTTTACCTTTTCCTTGTCCGGTTTTTCTTCCCTGCATTTTAACAAATGTTTTGAAATGTAGTAGCACGGTTCATTGTAAACCTGACACTTTTTCTCCTTTACAAATATTTCAAGGCTGTTTAAATCAACAAATATAAATTCGTCGATTTTTTGAGTTGGCCCGGGCAGCGCGCAAGGCTGTTCAATTATAATGTTTTTTGTGCATTCTTCCTGTTTTGTGAAATGTATATATCCCTTTTTATAATTAAGCTTAAGAATTATCATGTAATCCTTATTAAAAACATTAGCCTGTATAAATAATAGATCGCATGGCTTTATATCAGGGTTTTCGGATATTGTTTTAAAGAAAAACTCCGATACCTCATTTGAGAACTTAATAAAATCATTATTGCTTATATAATCTTTTATTAAATTGAAAAAGAATCCCTCCTGATTGATAAATTTTGTTTTCTTTAAATCCGCATCATTGTAGCACTTAATAATATGTTTTTCTGTGTATTCTCTCATTTCATCAGTAAATGACATCAGATTTTCGGAAAGCACAGGTATCCCTAAGCTAATGTCAAGTATATGAAGTATTGCTTTTGATATAGAAACGCTCATTTTTACCCTCTCAGTTATTTTATTATTCAATTATATACGATATATAATTTATTTGCCAATAAAAAAACGCATACAGATGTTTTCTGCCGCGGTATCTGATTAAGCTAATATAAAAAAAATATTAAACACGACCTGCATTTTCTTCCTCATGCGTACATGCTCTTTGCTTTCCAGGCATTAGGTTTTTTTTAATTTAAATATAAATATAAACCCTCGTATTGACTATAATACAAGGGTAAGAGTTCTTTAGCAGTTAATATGTATAAATCATTCTGCCGTATTTAACCGCTACAGGCTTTGATAAAATCCATTGGTTAGTAGTTGAATCATCATAGTAGAACAATGCACCGTTTGTGTTATCAACTCCGTTTAATGCTTCCTTCGCTGCTTTGATGCACTCTTCGTTTGCAGCTCTTTTAATCCATCCGTTTTCAACAGGGGTGAATTGGTAGTATCCATTGATATTTTGATTGATTACACCGCTTGTATGATATAGTAGACAACTATATCATACATTCCTTTCATTTTATTTACGCT
>DAIMMU010000183.1:0-4761 GCA_036720515.1 Sedimentibacter sp. | reverse complement strand
TTTCACCTCTGCCGGTTTGTTCGATTACATATGGTATTAATGCCATCTCAATTCCTCCTATTATTATATTTCTCTTCATTCTAATTGTACTTAATTTCCTTAAAATAATCTTAAGTTTATTCTTTATCTTCCTGAGGCTGTTCTTCCGATACTTTTTCTTCGGATTCAACGGGTACTTCAGGTGCATCAACAAACACTGCATTTTCAACAAGCATATCAATAACTTTTCTTTTTTGAATAGTATCCTTAATATAGCTTGCGTCCGACTGCATCATAGCATCTTTAAATGCTTCTAATCTGTCTTCTTCCACTTTGTATGATTCTGCTATTTTATCAATTTCTTGCTTCAATTCTTCGTCAGTAACATCAATTTCTTCTTTCTTAATCAAAGCATCCAAAACCAACTCAGCTTTAACATTAAACTCAGCTTGGCTTCTTGCGCCTTCTTTATACTGTTTAACAAAATTATTAATTAAGTTATCATATTCCTTGCCGTTAAATCCCTGCTGACGGAACTGATTCTCGTATTGTCTTCCAAGATATTCAATTTCTCTTTGGATCAAAACTTCGGGAACCTCTAATTTTGTATCATTTACAATTTTTGTTACGACATTGTTGTCATTTGAAATTTTAACCGTATCAGAAGCTTTCTGCTGCAATACTTTTCTTGTATCATCCTTAAGCTCTTCCAATGTATCAAATTCACTGATATCCTTAGCAAATTCATCATCTATTTCAGGAAGTTCCTTTGCTTTTATTTCATGTATTTTAACATTGAATACAGCATCCTTGCCTTTTAAATTCTCGGCATGATATTCTTCGGGGAATGTTACATTTACCGTAACCTCTTCACCTTTCTCCTTACCTATCAATTGATCCTCGAACCCGGGTATAAATGAATCGGAGCCAATTTCAAGTGTTTGGTTTTCGGCTGTTCCGCCTTCGAATTGTTCTTCACCTACAAAGCCTTCATAATCAATAGTTAAAAAATCACCCTTTTGTACAGGTCTGTCTGCAACTTCAACTATTCTTGCATTTTTTTCCTGTATTGTTTTTAATTCTTTTTCAACATCTTCTTCTGTAACCTTTATATCTGTTTTTACAACTTCAACACCTTTGTACTGAGGAAGGTCAACTTCCGGCATTACTTCAACATCAGCTGTAATAACTATATCTTCGCCTTCTTCAAATTTTTCCACATTGACTTTAGGACTGTCTATAACATCTAATTCCAGTTCATTAACAGCTTTCGGGTATGCTTCCTGAACAGCGAAATCCAAGGCATCATCATAAAAAATGCTCTTGCCATATTTTTTCTCTATAATATGTCTTGGAGCTTTTCCCTTTCTGAATCCTTGAACGTTTATACTATTCTTTACTTTTAAATATGCTTTATTCACAGCTTCCTCAAATTCATCTTGTGTTACCGTGAATTCCAATGATACTATGTTTTTTTCCTTCTTAAGTATTTTTGAACTCATTTTGCCCTCCGTTATTCTTAGTTATTGTATGTAAATCAATTCAATAGGTTCATTTTAATGAATTTCATAATTAACCATTATATTATAACACAACCCATTTTAAAAGCAATATTTTATTAACTTTTTTGAAAAATTTCTGCTTGATTTGTGATAATGCCCTATTGCACCACATTTAATTATGTCCCAAATAAAAAAAGTATAGTAGAATAGAAAAATATTAATCTTGATTTTTTTTATATAAATATCCAAAGCTTTTATTAACTTTAATGCTGTAAAAACAAGTAATACGCGCATAAATACCTCAACAATAGTCGAAATAATAATAATAGGCATATAAACCCCCTAAAAAATATTTTTTATTTGAACAGAATAAACACTCTTTAATTTTATCCTCAAATCTATGGATATTTCTTCCTTTGCCTATAATAGTAATTTATTAGGACCAATAAGTCAAGAATATTGCAAATGAATTAATGAATCGTATTTTATTAACTTTTAAAAAATTTTAGGAAATTTGTGTCCCCCCTCCAAGTACGGGGACATTCCTCTTTTCTCAAAGACTCTCCCTATATTAGAGGTGTGTCCCCCTACCTTTTAGTTCATAAATACTGCATCTCACAATAAAATTATTGCTGTTTAAAAAAATCCGGGTCTTATTTTTAACAAATTTCATGCCTGCCTTTTGCATAACCTTACCAGATGCTTCATTTCTTATGTCATGAACTGCACAGATTGTTTCAAATCCCACCTCGTTAGTTAAATATTCTAAAACACGGGTTAGAACTTCCGTAGCAATACCTTGGTTCCATAGTTTTTTTGCTATGGTATAACCTATTTCGCAATACTTTTTCCCTTTTTTTATACTTGATACGGTAACAGAGCCGATTGCTTCTTCTGTATTTTTGTCTGCAACAGCCCAATGAAAATAATCATTTTTTTTATAAGAATCTATCCATTCAGACAGATATTCCTCTGTTACTTCAATGGAAGAATGAACTCTCCAAGCATTGTACCTTGCTGAATCCTTATCGCTTAACCAGTTTGAATAAATATCATGTGCATCTGACATTTGAAATTTTCTGAGAAAAAATCTTTCCGTTTCCAACTGTACGGTTCCCGATAGCCTTAACCTTTCCAAAATTACCTCCACCATGAGAATACTGATAACATTATATCTTTTTATAAGAAATTTGCATAGTTTTTTTTCCATTTAGATTGAATTCTATAAATATAAATAGTATAATAATCTTAATAATTTTTAAGGAGTTGCACATGAGTGATAATGTAGAAATTATAATAGATAATTACAGCGAAGCGGTGAAAACACGCACGGAAGTTAAAGATAAAAAATTTATTCCCACAATAGAATCTGTTCTCAAAAAAAAGCCAATACAAATGCCCGTTGAAATTTATAATGCAAGCGGCATAAATATATTTGGAAAAAGACTTAAATCTTTAATATTTACAACCGATTTGTCAATTATAAAAAATCACAATGCTGACGGAGTAATAGCTGTTTACCCTTTTACTCCGCAAATAGCAATTAATCAAGCAATTATAGAACTATCCTCAGCCCCAGTATTTGTAGGGGTGGGAGGAGGCATAACAACAGGGCAGAGATCTTTGGACATTGCAATTAGCGCTGAATTATACGGTGCCTATGGTGTTGTAATGAATGCACCCACTAAAAATGAGCTTATTTTCAAAATGAAGGAGCGACTGGATATACCAATCATTATAACCATTGTATCGGAAAAAGAGGACTTTGAATCGAGAATCAAAGCCGGTGCATCTATTTTCAACGTATCAGGCGGCGCCGGCACTGCGAACATCGTAAGACAAATTCGTGAAAAGCACCCTAACTTTCCGATTATTGCAACAGGAGGTCCCACACCGGAAAGTATTACGGAAACCATAAAAGCAGGTGCAAACACGATAACTTACACCCCACCCACAACCGGTGAACTTTTCTCCGAAATTATGGACAACTACAGAGACAGAATTTCTTAAAGAACGAAAAGACCGCCCCCATCAAAGTTTCGGGGACGGTTCTTTTTGATTGATTTTCAAAGTTTCGGGGACGGTTCTTTTTGATTGATTTTCAAAGTTTCGGGGACGGTTCTTTTCAAAGTTTCGGAAAGAAAGTTTAGGAAAAACTACAACATCATTTTATTCGAAACCTTTCTATCATTCCAGCCAAGACTTTTTGCGCACCTACGGAAATTATCGCTTTCTTCTTTAACTTCTCCTTCATAAATTGTCTCTAAGAAATCAGCAAATCCACCCAATCCTCCAACATCATCAAGAAGTGGCATACCATCTTTATTAATACAAACCGGTTTATGCTTATTTATTACAGTTTCTTCAGCTTCTTCAAACTCATATACATCAATAATGTTTTGCATAAGCAATTCATCACAGCCTTTATGCTTAGTTATTGTAATCAACCAATTGTCTCCAAAATCATAGTTATAAATCAGTTCCCTTGTTACAGGAACGAATTCGTTTGGATTAATTAATTCATCTTGAGCAACAATAACTTTATTTACTTCTAACCGTTCCAACAGACTTTCAGCACCTCCCCCGATTACGAAAGATGAATCCATTTCATCCAAGGTTAAATCAATTAGTGGTGCTATGCGTTTTATTTTCAATTTCTCGTTTTTATTATTTTTTACCCTTTGCATATAGCCACTGAATGATTCTCTGACTTCCAACATTTTATATCGTTCAAGCAATTCGTGTACATCACGCTTTGCTATCTCCGGATATTCCATAGTGCCATCATAGATATATGGTCCTATATATTTTCCCTTTAACCATGTATTAATGTTGCCTCTATGATAATCGTCATCCCAAAAAATATCACGTTCTGCCTCTGAAGGCGGTTGAAATAAAACTCCTACTAAATCAGACCATCACTTAACCGTTTTACTCGTCAACATATTGTATACATCTTCCGGCAAAATTAAATCTACGAAAATGCGAATTATTCCATCCATATAATTTTTGAATTGCATAATGGAGATTATGTAATGGCATATCGGAAGGTATAAGGATGTCCATCATTATGGATGTTCCCGTTGAGGATTCACCATATCTCTTTAACATCCTTTTTTGATAATCTGACATATAGTCATCTTTTAATTCGAGATGGAGACACACCGGAAATATTCCATCATTTGTTAAATTTAAAATTTTTCTCATATTCTGCTCCCTCCAATACTTTTAATATCCTTTAGGCGTTTGCAAAACGCCACAACCCGTGAAATTACGGGAT
>DAIMMU010000182.1:0-4814 GCA_036720515.1 Sedimentibacter sp. | reverse complement strand
ACCCTATTTTTCAGAGTGTTTTTTCTGAAAAATAGCGGTAGGTCATTCGCAACGATTATAAGTATGGGGACATACCACTACTTATAGGGATAGTCTTTGGGGCAAGAGGAATGTCCCCGAATAGATAAATTGGTGAATGAGACTGCGGGAATCCTATGTTATCAAAAGGTGGAAAATGATAGAGTCGGATATTCAATTTTTAAAGGGAGTTGGACCACACAGAGCTTTAAAATTACAAAGATTAAACATATTTACCGTTGAAGATTTATTAAACTATTTTCCTGTTAAATATGAAGACAGAAGAACGGTAACAAATATATGTAAAATTCAGGAACAGGGTAAATATCTTATAAAGGTCAGGCTTTTTGAAAAGCCGAAATACTCAAAAATAAAAATGCGTAGGACCATGATAAAGGCAATATGTAAGGATGATACCGGTTTTATCACTCTTACATTTTTCAATCAGGATTTTTTAATGGACAAGTTAATTGTCGGTGAATCCTACTATGTTTTTGGCAGCATTAAAATCGCATTCGGCAAATTAGAGGCTACAAATCCGGAAGTTGAATTTACGGACAAGGATTGGAAGGCTATGAAGATTACGCCTGTTTACAGCCTTACATACGGATTAACGAACAATGAAATTACAAAGCTGATAAGAACGGCTTTAGACACATATTATGATGAAATTCATAACATCTTGCCGGAATATATAATAGCAAAGTATGGTCTTGTTTCAAGGAAAATTGCTTTAAAAAACCTGCATTTTCCAAGTGACAATAAAAAATATTCATTGGCTAAGAGAACTATTGCATTTGAAAAGCTATTAATAATGCAGCTTGGCCTTTTTAACATTAAAAATAATTTAACTAATGAATTAAACCAAATTAAGATAAACAGCGTAAAGTTAGCCGAAAAGCTTCTCAAATCCATACCCTACAAGCTCACAAGCGCACAGCTTAAAGTTATTGAAGAAATCAAAGAGGATTTAAAAAGCGGCAAGACTATGAACAGGCTGGTTCAGGGAGATGTAGGGTCAGGTAAGACCGTGGTAGCCGTTTATGCGATGCTCATGGCAGCAGACTCAGGATATCAGTCATCAATGATGGCACCGACGGAAATATTAGCTTTACAACATTATGAAACCATAAAAGAATATTTAAGCATATCAAACATAAATGTTACGGTTGCAGTTTTAACAGGCTCTGCAAAAATAAAGGAAAAGGAAAAAATTCTTAATAAGCTGAAAATTGGAGAAATTGACATTTTAGTCGGAACCCACGCCCTTATTGAGGATAATGTGGAGTTTAAAAATATAGGGCTTGTAGTTACCGATGAGCAGCATCGATTTGGGGTCAGACAAAGAGCCAAGCTTTCAAACAAAGGAAACAATCCGCACATTCTCATAATGACGGCTACACCTATTCCAAGAACCTTGGCGCTGATGATTTACGGGGATTTGGATATTTCATTGATTGATGAAATACCGCCGGGAAGACAAAAGGTTATAACAAATGTTATAGGCGAAGAGGATAAAATAAAAGCTTATGATTTTATAAAAAATCAGGTTGACAACGGGAGGCAGGCATATATTGTAGCACCCTTGGTTGATGAATCAGAAAATTTAAATTTAAATTCCGCCACAGAAATTTTTAATGAATTAAAGTCATCATATTTTTCAGGATATAAATTAGGTCTTTTGCATGGCAAAATGAACAATTCGGAAAAAGAAGAAGTCATAAATAAATTTTACAAGGGTAAAATAAATGTACTAATTTCCACTACGGTAATAGAGGTCGGCGTAAATGTGCCAAATGCTGTTGTAATGCTTATTTTAAATGCCGAGAGATTCGGCTTGGCACAGCTTCACCAATTAAGAGGAAGAGTCGGAAGAGGAAAACATCAATCTTATTGCATTTTGGCAAATGAAAGTAAAAGCAAAAAATCAAAAGACAGAATGAATATTTTAAAGAAAACCAACAATGGCTTCATCATAGCGGAAGAAGATTTGAAAATAAGAGGTCCCGGAGATTTCTTCGGCGTAAGGCAACACGGATTATCAAAATTTGAAATACAGAATATAGTTAATAATGTTGAAACTGTCCAACAGGTTCAGATGTTATCAAAAAAAATCATATCGGAAAATCCGGCATTAAGCGGGGAAGATTATCATAATTTAAAAATGGAAATTATGAATTTGTTCAAAGATGAATCGATAGTGTTTAATTGAAAACTTAGTAAAAGGGAATGAAGTATGCGAATAATATCCGGAATAAACAAAGGTAAAAAGCTTTATGCTCCCGAAGGAGCACAGGTAAGACCTACCGGCGATAAAATTAAAGAAGCTGTTTTTAATATAATAGGACCCATTGATGAAGAGGCTGTTGTGTTGGAATTATTCGCTGGATCCGGCAGCGTAGGAATTGAATTTTTGGCAAGAGGGGCAAAACACTGTACCTTTATTGATGTATCCCGAAAAAGCTTAAATTATGTTAAAAAAAACTTGGATTTATGCAATTTTAACAATAAAGCAAAAATTATAATGAGTGATTATGAAAAAGCAATAATAAATTTATCCCAAAATAATGAAAAGTTTGATTATATTTTTGCGGACCCCCCTTATGCATTAAATTTAAGCAACAATATAATCAATAAAGTATTTGAATTTGATATTATAAAGTCCGGTGGACTTCTTATTATTGAAACAGATAAATCTGAAAAAGTAATTGATAATAAAGATACAAATATGATAAAATATAAAGAAAAAATATATGGAAGAACAAGAATAAGTTTGATAAGACGCTTGGAGGAATAATGAGAGTATTGTACACCGGAAGTTTTGACCCGATAACAGTAGGACATCTTGATATTATCAGAAGAATATCATGTAAATTCGATGAAGTAGTAGTAACGGTATTTAACAATAAGGAAAAAAAATATTGGTTTTCAATTGAAGAAAGATGTGAAATGGTAAGAGGTGCGGTTAAGGATTTAAAAAATGTACAAGTTGATTTTACTGAAGGCTTAGTTGTTGATTATTGCGAAAAAAACGATATTAATATTATAGTAAGAGGCTTAAGAGCAGTATCCGACTATGAATACGAGCTGGCAATATCAAGTATAAATAAACATTTAAATAAAAAATTAGAAACTTTATTTTTGGTTGCATCACCGGAATTTTCGTTTTTAAGTTCCAGCATGGTAAAGGATGTGGCAGAGCACGGAGGACCATTTGAGGATTTAGTACCTGAGAATGTTTCTGAAAACATATATAGAATACTTGGGAGGAAGTAAAATGGATATATTGAATTTATTGGAAAGAATTGAGGATATTATAGAAGATGCTTCTAAATTTCCATTATCAAGCAAGGTGATGGTTGATAAGGAGGAAGTTTTAGAAGTGATAAATGAAATAAGATTGAAATTGCCTGATGAAATAAACAGAGCTTCCTGGGTTGCAAAAGAACGTCAGCGCATATTAAATGAAGCTCAGAGTGAAGCGGACGAACTGATCGGCAAAGTTAAAGACCAGCAGCAACACTTAATCGAAGAAAGCGAAATTACAAGGCAGGCAAAAAGTTATGCTAATCAGTTGCTTCAGGAAGCAGAACAAAAAGCAAATGAAATGAAGATGGGTGCATACAATTACAGCGATGAAATATTGTCCAAGCTTCAGGATAAAATCAGAGAAATAAATAACATAATAGAGGATAACAGAGAAGTACTTAAAAAAATGTAAACAGCAAATCGGGGACGGTTCTTTTTGATTGACATAATTGAAAAAACCGTCTTTTTCGTTAAATACGCAAAATCGTGCAAAATCAGGGACGGTTCTTCTTGATTGATATTTAGTTATTAGATTAACATCGGCGTGTCATACACAAATGTTGGTAGTGCATATGTTTTTAATTTATCAATATTCTAATGTTGGAGGTAAAAAATGCCCAGACAACCACGAAGAATAAGTATGACAGGAATCTATCACATAATGACTAGAGGAATAAATAAAGAGCAAATATTTAATAGGATAATATATAAAAATAAAATATTAGATGCTATAACAAAAATCAGGGATGAGTTGGAATTTAATATAATTGCTTATTGCGTAATGAATAACCACATGCATTTATTGATAAAAATAGATGATAGTATACTTGAATTATTTATGAAAAAATTAAATGTCAGGTTTGCTATCTTTTACAATAAAGTTGAGGATAGATATGGGCATGTATTTCAAGATAGATTTAAAAGTGAACCGGTTGAGGATGAAAGATACTTTATTGGTGTTATAAGATATATTCATAACAATCCAGTAAAAGCAGGAATGGTAAATCATATTGAAAAGTATATTTGGAGTAGCGCCAAGGATTATATTAATCAAAACTCAAAATTTATACCAGATAACTATCTAAATGATGTAATAGGTTTATTTAAGAACATAGATGAATTTATTAAGTTTCATAATTTAGAGGATGATAATATATATATTGATACGGTTGAAGGAGAAAATGAAAGCATTAAGAATTTAATTAATAAAATAATTAATGAATTTTTTAAAGAAAATAAAATAATCGGGAATAACAGAGTTAGTATTGCAAAGAAAGAAGAATTAGCCGAAATATTATTAAAATTGAACTTAATTACTTACAGGGAAATTGCTGAATTATGTAATTTATCATATTATAAAGTGTTTGAAATTGCAAAAAATTTAAAAGCTGAATAAATATTATTTAATAAGAGTTAAGGATATTAAAAGTATTAGGTGATTGCGAAACTATTTTAAAAAAGTGAAATAAAGAAAATAAGACTTGCAT
>DAIMMU010000181.1:0-4820 GCA_036720515.1 Sedimentibacter sp. | reverse complement strand
TCAGAAAGATAGCGGAAGAAAGAGATTTAATAAATGCAAGAAAGCCTGACAGCCAAGATATTTGTTTTGTTAAGGATGGCGACTATGCGGGGTTTCTGGAAAATGTGATGGGTGTGGAATCAAAAAAAGGGAATTTTGTTGACACAAAAGGCAATGTAATCGGCGAGCATAAGGGAATCATACATTATACGGTAGGACAGCGCAAAGGGCTTGGGATTGCATTAGGTAAACCCGCGTATGTAATAAATAAAAATAAAGAATTCAATACAGTTGCAATTGGCAGTGAAGAAGATTTATATTCCAAGAGACTGAGAGCATCTGATTTAAATATGATAGCAGTTGAGAAGCTTACTGCTCCTATGAAGGCAACTGTCAAGACAAGATACAGCCAGAAGGAAGCTTTAGCTGTTCTGCACCCTGAGGGTGAGAATATCATTGTTGAGTTTAATGACAAACAGCGTGCAATAACTCCCGGTCAGGCGGTTGTGTTTTATGACGGTGATATAGTAATCGGCGGAGGGACTATTATTTAATGTCTCTTCCTGTTTCCTTAAGTATTTCAACGTAAAGTATGAGTTCTTCCTTGGAAGTAATGTTCAGTTTCGAATATATATGTTTTGTATGAGTTTTAATGGTATTTATGCTTAGGTATAGATTTTCGGAAATTTCTTTAGCGTTGTATTGCTGAGCATATAAATTGAATACAGACCGCTCTGCAGGAGAGAGAGACCTTATATTTTTCAAAAAGTCATTGAGGATTATTGAATTAGGGTCGATCTCTTTTTCACTGCTTGTTCCTTTGTTTAGAAGAAATTCAATTAATTCATCAATTTCCAATACATTTGTTTTTATCCTTGCTTTTGGGTTGTTTTTAATTATATCAATACCTCTTGCTATGGGAATAATATAGTATTTGCTTAAAATAAATGCGATGATAATACCTATTATCATAAGAATTGTGCTGATATATATGAGCTTTAAATTGGTTTTAACCACAAAACTATTAATATCATCCTGAGGAACCATTAATGCCAAAGCCCATTCGCGGTCGACAAACAGAGACTTTTCAGGGTATAATTTCAATAGTCTATGATATCCAATAAAACTGCTTTCATCATTTTCATAAACATATAGTGATTTTTTCCCCGAAGCAATTTTTAAATCTTGGTTATTGATCAAGCTTCTCGCAAAATATCCTCCCGAAAACAAAGAACCGTCCATTTTCAGCACGTTGTTTTCAACAGGTGCAAAAAGGCAGAAAATTCTGTTGTACATGTTGCTGTCAGGCATATTTGACATTTTAAAAAGCATATAGCTTACATCAAACCCGCATACTCCGAAAACATTCCCTTCGGTATCAATTAGAGGGACGGAGCACATCATTATTTTCTCACTGGTTTCCGGAAATATAAATGCTTCACTCCAATAAAAACGGTTTGATAAGGATTCGCTTTTTTGTGATTTATCCATGTGCAAATGATAATATGGCGCATTTGCTACATTGAATTCCATTCTCCATTGTGAGTGAAGCGGCAGCAAATTTTTGTATGCAACGTCAGCAACACCTCTTAATAAATAAATAGTAGGACTTGAAGAGCTAATTATGTTAGGCTCCATATTTTTAATGTAAATTCCTGCTTTGGAATTTTCAAAATTGAGAAGCTTGTTGTTTACTGTTGCATCTAAAATTATAAAGGCACCGCTGCTTTTGGATCTATGCAAATAAAAGATAACTTGATGAAATGAGTTGGAAACAATCTCCTTTAAAAGTTCCGGATTGGTTTTAAGGTCATTAATACTTAAATTTTTTTCCCGTAAACGTTCTTCTATGCTCATAGAAACAGAGCGGGAAAATCCAACGGCTTCAGCCGCTAAATCATCATAAAGCGCCGTAGTTTTTTTAAAAATAACAGCATGCTCATTTTTTATAAAAATTTCACTTTTTCCTAATCCTGCAATAATATTGCCTGATACAAACAGAATTATCAATACACCCAACAGAATGGTTATGACAAGGATTATGAAAAATAAGAATAATCTAAGGCGCAAAGTGAACTTAATTCTATCTCTGATGACCAAGCTTATCACCTCTGATTGATAAATTCTTCATACCTATTTTCAGTAGCCGCATTATAGGCATCAATTTCATTCATGCTGCTTAACAGGCCAAAATACTCATCCCTGCATTGTACGGCATATTTTTTCATGTTTTTATTGTAACTACCTTGCAGCTCATCAAAATTTTCAATTATTGGGGTGTAAAAGAAAGTATATTGCTCAATCATTTCCCTTGAGGTTTTCAGAAGCTTTCTTACATTGTCATCGTTTATGACATTTTCTTCACTTGCGGTCATTTCAATGGCTTCCTTAGTAACGGGAATATATCCCGTCGAGGATACAAATTTTAAATTTTGCTCCGGATTTGTAAACCATTTAAGAAAAATACCAGCTGCATATTCTTTCTTATCATTGGATTTTATAATGCACATACCTCCGCCCCGTTGAATTGCAATTTTATTTCCGCCGTCAATAACCGGATAGGGTAAAATCAAAAATTCTGCCGGCTCAGTAAGATTGTCATCATATGTGACAATGTCGGAGTAAAACAGTACGCCTGCAGTTGAGCCTATGCTCGCAACAACGTCTCCCGTCTTAATAAGATCTGATCCGTAGCCGTCATATACTGCGACATATCCTTTTACGGAAGGCTTGAAGCAGTAATTCCAAACATCTTTAAACACATGAGAAGATAAATTCAGTTTTTCGCCAACAATGAAATTTTCGCCGGACTGACGGTATATTATTTGTGGAATGTTAAAAAGAGAATCATAGGTTATGAATGCCTTGCCGTCGTTTTCAATATCGGGTGTTTGCTTATCCGTCCATATATAGTATTTTTCAGCAGTGTCAAGTATTCCTTTAAAGGTGTATAAATCATTATAGCTAACATCGGTTTCCTTCAGGAATTTGTTAAAAATGGTAGTGTTTAAAAACATAACCTCCGTGGATTTTGCCGTAGGCAACACATACAGCTTTCCGTCGGGAAGCCTTCCTTCTTCGACAAATTCCGGAATAAATAATGATAATTCTTCCTCGGAAAAATGTTCCTCAATATCCGCCAATAATCCCTTCGAAGCAAGCATGAGTGCAGTATTGGGATACAAGGTCGTAATGTCAGGCAGCTCAGGGGCACCCGGCTCATCATTTACTGCTAATTTCAATTTCTCATGTATAGTTGCCGAGCCTGTCAGCGATGTTACATTTATAATAATTCCTTTTTCCTTTCCAACCGTATCGTTGAATTCATCTATGAGGCTATCCATTGTATTTTTCATCTGACCACCGTAATTATGCCATAAATTCACCGTCACGGGGTTTTTTGCGTCTAAAAGCTCGTCGCCCTTACAGCTTGTTAAAAGAAGGATACAAATTATGCTGAAAGCAATATATTTTTTCATAAAGGCACCTCCTGAAAACGATTTTAATAAATTATACCATATCTATTATTTAGTTCCAAGGAAAATAAATACAAATAACTCTAAATTCACACTAATCTTTTAGCGGAAAATCACCCTTAGGGTGATTACATTTTTAATAAACAATTATATAATTAATAATAAATATATCCACGGGAGGAAATATGAAAAGGATATCTTATATTTTTATAATAATTGCTTTATCGTTAGCATTAAGCGGCTGCGGAGCAAAAGAAAAAATGCAGGAAAAGATAGCTGAGAAGGTAATTGAACATGCTGTAGGAGATTCAAATATGGACATAGATGGGGAAGAAGTAACCATAAAGACTGAAGGAGGAACTTACACATTAGGCGCAACCGAATGGCCTGATACTAAGCTGGCAAGTAAGATTCCTGAGTTTAAAAAGGGGAAAGTAGCAAATGTCATGACGAGTGAAGCATATTTTATTGTAATAGTCGATGAAGTTTCGGAAAAAGACTTTATGGACTATTATGAAAAGGTAAAAGGGGAATTCAACGAGGAGCCTTATGAGACAAAAAGTGATGATTCCATAGCCTATATGGGTAAAAACGGGGAGGAAATAAGCGTAATATTGTCCTACAGCATGGGGGACAGCACGGTATCAATTTCCGCTTCAATGCCGGAAAAACAAGATTGAGGACGGGAATGATATAAAAAAATGGCGTTTATCGCCATTTTTTTATATCATTCAGGTGAAAATTGATCTTTATCAACTCCGCACAACGGGCATACCCAATCATCCGGAAGAGATTCAAACGGAGTTCCGGGTGCTACACCGTTATCCGGATCTCCATCAACCGGATCATATACATAACCGCATGCATCACAAACATATCTTTGCATAGAAACCTCCTTGAAATTTTATGTAACTTATATAATATTTTAAACTAATCTGCTTAAATGTCAACAATAAAATAAAAAGACAATGCCCGCGCAGGTGCGACATTGGTTAACAAGAGGCAGATTATTTACGTTGCCTTACATTTATTGACACATATAATAATTATAGATATAATGGTGTAAACTAAAAGTTATGAGGTAATTATGGCTATTAACAAAGCAGTCAGAGCTGCATTGAAGGCTCTGTCCTACAAAGAATATGACATTAAGGAAAATTTGTATTTACATAGAAATTTTGTGAATTTAAGACGCAAGCATATTTTAAAGCCTTTATATAAAACATTGGATTATAAAATAGGCTCTAAAAATTATAACATTCCTGTTCGTGTATTTTCTCCGGAAAATGAAACGGACTGTCCCGTGCTTTTGTTTTTTCACGGCGGAGGATGGGTGGCAGGAAATATAGACAGCTACAACAAGGT
>DAIMMU010000180.1:0-4868 GCA_036720515.1 Sedimentibacter sp. | reverse complement strand
AAGACATTGAAGACATTGAAGACATTGAAGACATTGAAGACATTGAAGACATTGATTGGTTAGAAGATTCTGAAGACATAGAAGAAATACAGGGCATTGGAGAAGAAAAAGAAATCAATATTGTATCGGATGAGGAAAATCAAAGAATAGATGTTTTTATTTCACAAAAATTAAATGATATATCAAGGAATTCCGTCAAAAAACTCATCAATGGCGCAAACATAACCGTTAATGAAAAGAAAGTAAAAGCAAATTATAAGGTTAGACTAAACGATACAATAAAAATACTGATTCCGCCTCCTGAAATTTTGGATGTCGAGGCAGAAAACATAGCTTTGGATATTGTTTATGAAGATGATGATTTGGCGGTAGTAAATAAACCCCAAGGAATGGTGGTTCATCCGGCTCCCGGTCATTATTCCGGAACAATGGTAAACGGACTTATGTACCATCTTAAAAACTTATCAACCATCAATGGAATTTTGCGGCCGGGAATTGTTCACAGATTAGACAAGAATACTTCGGGACTTATGTTGGTTGCCAAAAATGATAAATCTCACAATTTTTTAGCTAAGTGTTTAAAGGAGCATTCAATAAACAGGTATTATTATGCATTGGTCGAAGGAAATATCAAAGAAGACGAAGGGGAGATAAATGCACCTTTGGGCAGGAGTGAAAAAGACAGAAAAAAGCGTGCGGTTACCAATAAAAACAGCAAGGAAGCAATCACGAATTATTGGGTTATTGAAAGGTATGGCAGTTATACCTTGATGAAATTAAAGTTAATGACGGGAAGAACCCATCAAATAAGGGTTCATATGAAATACATAGGGCATCCTGTCGTTGGGGATGATGTATATGGAAGCAAGACTAATAAATTTGGGTTGGAGGGTCAGCTCCTTCATTCGAAAATTTTGGGATTTGTTCATCCCACAACCAAGGAATATATGGAATTTGAAAGTGAATTGCCGGATTATTTTTTGAAAGTATTAAACGAGATGAGGAGGAGGGTCTATGAAAACAAAAGCACTAATAATGGATGAAAAAGCAATCGAAAGAGCAGTGTTCAGAATTGCGCATGAAATTATAGAGAAAAATAAGGGTGTTGAAAATATTGTATTGATTGGAATAAAAACAAGAGGATGGCCTCTGGCTCTCAGATTATCCAGCAAAATCGAAGAAATCGAAGGCTCGAAGGTGCCTGTTTTTCCTTTGGACATTACATATTACAGAGATGATGTGGAAAAGGATGACAGAGCTCCCTTGGCTGTTGAAAGCTTTGATTATAACATTAAAGACAAAGCGGTAATATTGGTTGATGATGTTTTGTATACAGGCAGGACAGTAAGGGCAGCCCTTGATGCAATAGTTGACCGGGGGAGACCTAAAAATGTAGAGTTAGCAGTTTTAATTGACAGAGGTCACCGAGAGCTTCCTATCCGTGCGGATTTCATCGGCAAGAACGTACCAACATCAAGGTCGGAAAGAATAAGTGTTCTGCTCTCAGAAACAGACAATATAAACCAAGTAGTTATAACAGAATAGGAATTTTGGGGACGGACCTTACAGTGACAAAATGGAACTCAAAGGTCCGTCCCCGAAATTCCCCGGAATTCCTTATTTGATTTTAATCCCTTCAATATTCGGCTCAACAAGCATTGAATAATTTGTGTCGTAAATTACAAAACCCGGCTTTGCATTTGGGGGCTTTTTCACATTTGATTTTTTTGTATAATCAACTTCTACCGTGCTTGAATTTTTCCCCTTGCTGAAAAAAGCGGCAATTCTTGATGCTTCCATATACTCTTCATCAGTTAATTCATCACCGTTTGTCTTTATGACTACATGGGAGCCGGGCATATTTTTAGCATGAAACCAATAATCTTCTTTTTTCCCTATTTTGAAGGTAACCATATCATTTTGAATATTGTTTTTTCCCACAAATATTTCATGGCCTGCCGATGATATAAATGTTGTAATTGGTCTTGTTTCTTTTGATTTATTCACCTTTGATTTTCTTTTCATAAGCCCTTCGGCTATAAGCTCATTGTAAATATCATTTAAATCATCTGTGGTTTCACATTCTTCAATTGAAAATAAAATATTTTCCAAGTAGGAAATTTCGTTTAAGGCTGAATCAATGAGCTTTTCAAGCTCTTCCTCTGCCTTTTTCAGCTTATTGTATCTTTTAAAGAACTTTTGACTGTTTTGCGATAAATTCAGCTTTGGATCTAATGGTATAATAATTTCTTTTTGTTCAGGATCGTAATAGTTAATTACCTTAAGCTTATGATTTTCGGGCGTTGTATTAAGATTTGAAAGTATAAGCTCTCCGTAAATCCTGTATTTATCCCTGCTTTCGGCATTCAACAGTTCATTTCTTTGCTTTTCTACCTTTTTTTTATCTCTGTCTATTTTAGTATTGATGCTTTTGACTAAACTTGCAACTCTTTGGTTGATTTTATTTTTGTTGTCTAATTCATAATAATATTCATCAAGCAATTCACCTGCCGATGCGAAATTTTTTTTATCATAATCCTTTAAATACTCAACATCCATACAATAAAAACCATATTGGTTTTTGTTTTCATCATAATAAATATTATAGGAAAAAGCGTTTTGATTTATTTTATTTATAATTTTAGTAAACACAATCCATAATTCTTCTTTTTTTATTTCGCTTAGCTCGCCTGTGTAAGTGCTTTCGTTTAAGTTTGTCAAATAACATATTTCTTTAGCTATAAAAGGACTGAAACCTAAAAAATTCTTATACAAAAAATTATAGATATAAATTCCGCTGTTCACTGATTCAATTTCCTTCATAAACAATTCCCTCGTAACATTAAGAGGGTTCAATTTATCGGAGCCCGGCGGAATAATATATTTAAGGCCAGGATAAATTTGTCTTACGGAGCTTACATTTTCAGCAATTCTTTTTAAAGAATCAATTATAGTTTTGTCTTGATTTATAAATATAATATTGCTGTGTTTTCCCATGATTTCCGTTATGATAGATTTATGTACAGTAGAGTCTAATTCATCCTTGCATTCAAATGAAATTTCTACAATTCTGTCAAAATTAACCTGTCTTATGTCTGTTATGTGAGCGCCTGTCAAATGCTTTCTTAAAAGCATGCAAAACATAGGAGGCTCCAACGGATTCTGCCTGATTACACTTGTAAGATGAAGTCTCGGGCTTGAGCCTATTGCTGTAATTAGAAGTTTATAGTTTTCTCCCTTGCTTCTTATTGATATTACTATTTCATTTTTATCGGGCTGATGGATTTTATCCACCCTTCCGCCTATTAATTTTTTATATAAATCATTTGTTATACTGTTTAAAAAAATACCGTCTAATGACATTATTTATCCTCCTTTGTAACAATAGCAAGGCAATTGCAAAACAATAGCACTGCAGTTGCACAACGATTTTTTTCTGCTGTTTCTATATTGTATATTATAAATGATTTTATGTCATGATAAATTTATAAATTTTTAAATTTATGGAATATTTGTACTGTATTGCTCCAACAATAGCACAACAATTGTTCTCCTGCCGTTTTCCTATCGCTGATTAAAATTTTTGTTTACTAATAGGGTTTTAATGTTATAATAAATAATAAATGCATTTTGGGGGATTAACAAATATGAACTTTGGAGAGAAAAATGGCAAATATATTTAGTATGACCGGTTACGGAAAAGGAGAACACAACGACGGGAAAAGAAGTATTACTGCTGAAATAAAGACCATAAACAACAGATATTGCGATATTAATATTAAAACTCCCAAACATTTGCGCTTTTTTGAGGATAATATAAGAAAAATCTTGAAAAATAGCGTGCAAAGAGGTAGAATAGATGTATATATAAACATTGATTACATAAGTGAGTCAGATACTGTAATTGTACCGAATTTGTCTTTAGCTAAGCAGTATAAAGATGCCATTGATAAAATAAAAATAGAGTTAGGCATGAATAGCAACCCTTCCATTGATACAATTATAAGATTTCAGGATGTTTTAATTGCCAAAGAAGATGATCCGGATGATGATGAACTAAGAATCTGTCTGGAAAATGCGATGAAGGACGCAGTGAAAAACCTTCTTAACATGAGAGAAACTGAGGGTATACAGCTAAAGGCCGACATTAGCATAAGTATGGTTAAAACTCTTGAATTAATGGAAGTCATATCTGAAGGTTCCGATACCATTGTGGATGATTATAAAAATAAATTTGAGAACAGGATTAAAGAGCTGTTAGGTTCTTATGAACTTGATGAAAACAGACTTTATAACGAAATTGTAATCTATGCCGATAAAAGCGATATAAACGAAGAAATTGTAAGATTTAAATCCCATATGTCTCAATTGTCGGATGCTTTGGATAACGGCGGTCCAATCGGAAGAAAGTTAGATTTTATCATACAGGAAGCTAACAGAGAAATAAATACAATAGGCTCTAAAATAGGCAACTTGGATATAATACAAGCAGTAATTGAAATTAAAAACCTTTTGGAAAAAATCAGGGAGCAAATACAGAATATTGAATAGGAGTAAAAAATGTCAGATACTATAAATATAGGCTTTGGTAATATAGCATTGGCAAACAGAATAGTTGCAATTGTAAGTCCAGAATCGGCACCGATAAAACGTGTCATTCAGGAAACCCGTGAAAAAGGAAAACTTATAGATGCAACCTATGGCAGAAAAACCAGGGCGGTAATTATTACTGACTGTGAATATATAATTTTATCAGCAATTCAGCCGGATACAATGGCGCAGAGGTTTGAAAACAACAACCACAATATCAAGTAGAGGTGAATGATGGACGAAGGATTATTAGTGGTTATATCAGGCCCTTCGGGAGC
>DAIMMU010000179.1:0-4888 GCA_036720515.1 Sedimentibacter sp. | reverse complement strand
ACCACCAACTACTACATTTTCACCTATAATATTTGCAATATCAAGACAGTCTATAGGTTTTAATTTAAATCTGTCCTTGCCTTCAATGGCTCCGCGCTTTTTAATAACCAAATCAATTTTTGTAAACATATTTTTCATGCTTGAATGACCGCTGGCTGTTCCTCCGAAGGTTTTTAACACTTCCCCCTTTGGTCTGACATTGTTATAGTTAATAATGATTGTATTGATATTCCTGTATTCGCTTGAATTTATAAAGCTGAAGAAATGGTCAAGCGATTGTACCCATCCTTCCTTGCTGTCACCGACGGTAATTTTAACGGAATTATTTTGACTGAATTCAACACCTGAGTTGTCTTCTCTTTTGGATTTCTCCACAGGAGTGTAATCTTCATGAATTATTTTATAATTCCCTCTTATTTTAGGCAGCTGCTCAATATCGCTTTTTAAAATTCTTACGCCAACTCCGGAGCCTATCATCAACAAGTAAAATAGATCCCTGAAAGAATGAAAGTCATTTATCACTTGAAATGCGCAATTGAAATTTGCCATTGGGTAATTGTATGAAACGGGAGTGCCCCCAACCCAAAATGTTCTGCCGGACAAAAATTGCCTTAAGTTAAATATATTATCGTATAACTGCTCTGCTTCTTCTTTCTTGGTTGGAACCAAACTACAGTTATACTCAACTGCTCTTCTTACCGTTTCCCACCAATACTCTCTTCTTCTTTCTTCCGGAAGCCATCTGGAATAGGTTCTGTAATAAACAAAATTTCCAAGCTGATTCATGGGAGAACCTATATGTTTGTACTTGCTGATAAACTCTTCGCTAAGAAGCTTGTAATCCTTTCTTTTTCTTGAATCTCTTGATTTGTCTCTTTCATATCTGTATAATATATATTTCTTGGCAACATCTTTTCTGACACTGTCCATCAGATAATTTTCAACCAAGTCCTGTACCATTTCTACAGGTATTGGAAAATTTCTATTTGAAAGCTCCTCTTCAATTTTTAAGCTTATTTCATTAGCTAACCTTTCATCAACACCATCCTTGGTTTCTTTCATTGCCTTTATAATGGCATTACTGATTTTATCGGCATTAAAATCAACGAAATTACCTGTTCTTTTTAATATTCTTATCATTTCCCTTTTCTCCCTGTTATTTTATATGGTACTACATATTGTAGCAGTTAGCTGTAAATATGTCAATCAAATACTACATGTAGTTTATTTCATAATAAATTGTTAATATCATTGAAAAATCGCGGTTTCAAAAATAATATCGAAATTTGTCACGGCAAGAAAAAAATTCCTTTATTGAAATCTCAAGGAATTTTTAACTTCTTAATAAATCTTAATATTTAAGGAATTTCGGGGCACACCTTTTAGGACAGCCCCTCTCTTTAAATTATATACTTCTGATTGGAATTCTAAGGCGTACCGGAATATCACTTATTCATCAAATAATCAAATGCATATTGAGCGTGCAAAGCAACTCCGTTCACCAACATATCTTCATCGATATCAAACATGGGATGATGATTTGAATAGCAGGTATCCTTATCTTTATTGGCTATTCCTACAATGGCAAATGTGCCGGGTACCATTTCCAAGTATTCGGAGAAGTCTTCAGAACCTGCCATTTTCGGCATTTCCATAACGGCATCCCTGGACATTATTTTTTCTATGGCTTTTTTTGCTCTTTCAGTTGATTCCATATTGTTAATGGTTGGAGCTGTCAGAAATTTATACTCAAATTCAGCTTCTGCCCTATAGCTTGCAGCCGTTGATTTAACAATTCTTTGCATGGCAGCAGGCAGCTGCTCTCTCACTTCATAGCTGAAGCACCTTGTAGTACCCTCCATTATTGCTTCATCGGCTATTACATTAAACCTTGTTCCGGAAGATAATTTTCCAATACTTACAACAGCACTTTCCATTGGCGATATTTCTCTGCTTACCACTGTTTGCAGGTTCATTACTATGGAAGATGCTGCCACAAGAGCATCCACTCCATAGTTTGGCATGGAACCGTGTCCGCCCGCACCTTTGACTTTTATCCTGAACATATCTGCCGATGCCATGCGCGGACCCTCTCCAACAGCGATTTTTCCTGATGGGAAATTGCCCATGACGTGCATTCCGAATACTTCATCAACACCATTCAATGCACCGCCTTCTATCAAGGCTTTTGCGCCTTGTGCCGTTTCCTCCGCAGGCTGAAACATCAGCTTGACAGTACCGTTAAATTCATCCTTTATTTCATTCAAAACATGAGCTGCACCTAAAAGCATTGCACCATGTGCATCATGTCCGCAGGCATGCATAATACCTTCATTCTTGGACTTATAAGGAACATCCCGCATTTCATTAACTTCCAATGCATCTATATCAGCTCTTAAAGCAATTGTCTTTCCTTCATTTTTACCCTTAATTGTCGCAACCACTCCTGTACCTATTGATTCAAAAGGAATGCCGATTTTCGTCAATTCTTCTTTTATTCTGTCGGAAGTTCCGACTTCCTTCATGCTCAGTTCAGGATGCATGTGAAATTCTCTTCGCATGTCAATAGTATACTGCTCATATTTTTTTGCCAGCTCTTTAATATTCATTACTTACCTCCATATTGCAATTATATTAATTTAGACATAACTCCCGCAAGAACCACAGATGCTATTGATACCGTAACAAAGCCGGCAATAAGCATCTTTGGAAGTATTGCGTTCAAAATAATTTTACGCTCTTCATCGTTCTTTGCAACTGCATTTGCAACTTCATTTGAAATGATAAAGGTTCCCGGAAATCCGAATAATGCGGAAGATCCGATTGCAATAGCCATGAATTTATCTATACCGAGTAATTTCCCTGCAATTGATGAAAAAATACTGAATCCTATAATTCCCAAAACCAAACATCCGATTATCGGAAATATTAATGATAATAACATTTCAGGTGTGGCACTTGACAGGTTTGCAAAAATAACTGTCAAAAGACAAAGCATTACAAAACCCTGGCTGTTTGCGGCAGTCATTGTATCTTTTTCGAGAAATCCTATTTCACTTGCAATTACACCAAATATCAAGCAAATTATCAATGAATTTACTACTCCGTTTGTAAGCCCAGACACTTTAACCGCTAAAAACGATATGATGGTTACCTTAAGCAATAATATGGAACTAGTGCGAAGCTCTTTTCTTGTTGCCGGAAATATACGTTTTTTAGGTTCATCAATCACTGTTTCTGCCGCCTGGGCTTTTGCGTCCGTATTTTGACCTAACGCCAACACTCGTTTTGCTTCTTTTTTAAGGCAAAAAGATGCTACCGGTGTACCAAAGAAAGTTTGTGTTACAAGAAGCATAGTTGCAAACACTGCAATCGATTCAAGCCCTTTCGCTTTTGCGGCTTCGCTTACTATAAGGGCAGCAACAACTCCTCCCGAAATCGGCGGTGCAGCCGCTGCTGCCATTTCTTTTCCGAATAAAGGCCCACCCACCAAATAAACCAATACACCTATTCCAACTACTGCCGCTATTGCAATCAACACAGTCTTCCACTGCTCAATTAATTCCTTTAAACTAATCATTGATCCCATATTAGTCAATAAAAGCGGCATTGTAAGCATTCCAATCGTTAACATTCCTGAATCACTGAAAACAGATGGCGGCAAGCCCACCCAGAATGATACCAAAAAAATTATTGCCGATATAAATAACATTGAAAATGTAGCATTTGTTTTAAATGATACATAATCGCCGATAGCAAACGCTATCAGTATAACAAGAATTGCCGTTAATCCGTTCATACATCCTCCTTTTTTTGCTCGAATTTTAGCAATCCAAAATAGAATTCCAAAATGTTTTTAAACAAAAACAAGATAACCTCCAAATATCCATCTTTATTAAAAATAAAAATTTTTGGGTTATTGTCAAAAATTATTATTACTTTGATTGAAAGTAAAAAATGGGCAATAACGATTGTATATTGGATTGTTGTTAATGACAAAATACTGTCTGAGCAAATTTTATTTATTTATAAGAGGAATTATAACATAATTTTACAATCTTTTCAACAATATATTTGTTAGAATTTCAACACTAATCTGCTTTGATACCGATTTGCATACATATTAAATATTTGTACGTCTTTGACATTCACATACTTAATATTGATACATGAGATTTTCCGTCTGAGGCACATAAATGACAGCAAGGCAATTATTATTCCGAACCTGTCGCTGTGGGTAATGGCGAAATATCTCATGCAATGATTCTTTTCAAGACTATTTATTGTTTTTCAGCCACTGTATTGCAGTATTTGCATATACTGCCGAGCCCCTATACAAAACATCTTCATTAAAATTAACCTTTGGATGGTGCTGCGGATAAGGATACCCTTCTTCCGGTGAACCGCCGCCCAAAGCCATCATTAACGAAGGAACCTTTTCGCTTATATATCCGAAGTCTTCAGAACCTGTCATTTTGCCTCCCGGAAATATATCTTGAAATGTAATAACATTACCTTCTCCAAGCATCTCCCTATTTGCCTTAACAGCTATGTCAGAAAGACCCTTATCATTATAAACCGACGGACATTCCATTCTAAATTCCACCTCAGCCGCAGCCCTAAATACCGACGCCATGCCTTTTGATATTTCAACTACACGATTCCTCATTAATTTTCTGTCGTTTTTATCAAACGCCCTTATACTTCCTTCCAAAAATGCAGTGTCAGGAATAATATTCGCGGCATTTCCTCCGTGCATTTGACCTACCGTAATAACCGCCGTACTTGAGGGAGGTGTTTCTCTTGCAATAATTTCTTGCAATGCTATAAAAATGTGGGCTGCCACATTCAATGGATCTACGGAATCTTGAGGCATAGCCCCATGACC
>DAIMMU010000178.1:3271-4954 GCA_036720515.1 Sedimentibacter sp. | reverse complement strand
TTCGGCTGATTCCACTATTTGACTGTCAAAATTCATATAGTGAAGCAGCTTAATTGCATTTCTTGTTTGCGATGGACCTGATTTGAGCTTATAATCAAAATGTATACCGTCATCTGTGATATGCTCCCGAAAATGAAAGTTGTCATATTCATTTTTCAATATATGTGTCAGTTCTATATCGTGAGAAGCTGTTATGCAGAGACAATCTTTTTTATACAGATATTTAAGTACTGCCGAGGAAGCGGCAATACGCTCAATTGTATTTGTTCCTTTTAATATTTCATCCACAAAACAAGTGCATACAGTGTCCTGCACCTTATCAAGTATCCTTTTCAAGGACTTGATTTCCGTTATGAAATAGCTGTCTCCGGCTGAAATGCTGTCCCGAACCGCCATCGAAGTAATTATTAATGAAAATCTCAGCTTAAATTTCCTTGCGGCACAGGTATGAATTGTTTGGGCTAAAATACCGTTAACAGCCAAAGCTTTGATAAATGTGGATTTTCCCGAAGCATTGGAGCCGGTGACAATGCTGTTGTTGCTTATTTTCCCGCTGTTTGGTACCGGATCTGAAAGCAGGGGATGATAAATATCCCCAAAACCAATGGAGTTTTCATTGTGAAAAACAGGGCTGCAATAAAAGGGCAGACTTTTTCTGAATGAAAGCACGCAAATTGCCATGTCAATTTCACCGAGGCATTTGTACAATGTGTGAAAGTCATTGGAATATTTTAAAATTCTTCTCATTGCCTTGTTGTAGTTTCGTATGTCAGTGAGAAATATAATTTTTATATATTCCGCAAGAACAGCCATATCCGAAAAATCCTTCTGCAATATATTTGATATTTTTGTCCGCAGAGGTTTAAATATTAAAAAGCTTTCTCTCAGCTCGCTGAAAAAAGGAACTTCTTTATAGTCTTTAGTATTAAATATCTTATTGAAACATTGCAAAATAGATGAGAAATAGCTTATGGCGGAAAGCTCTCTTTCCATTTTCGCCTTTGCGTTGTAGTATATAAAGCCGTTTAATATACATGAAGGTATCAGACATAAAATACCTACCTGAGTGTTGACGAAGGTTAAGAAAATACACAAGACGGGAATAAGCGTCAAAACAATATATATAAAGTTATATTTCAAAGTTTTTGCTTCCGCATTATAAATAAATGAAACAAGACCGTTGTAGTTATATTTTCCTGCTTTGGCAAGGTTCATTTGCAGCTTAAGCCTGTTTTCCGGATTTTGCTCCAAGTAGGAAATAAGCTTTTCTCTTTTTAAAAGAATGTCTTCCTCGTTTTGCACACTATGAAGAGCGTCATAAAGATACTCTTCACCTACGGAGGTAAGACAGGAATTAATTCGCTTAAATAATAAATCCATATCAAGGTCGTCCCATGTAAAACTATCTATTGCGTCATAATTACCTGAATTTGCCGTCTTATAGCGGTGGTAGCTTCCAATGCTTTCAAACTCGTATTTTGTTTGAGTTGGTATTTTGCCGAAGGAATCTATAAGTTTTAATTTTAGTTTTTTAGTTGCACTTATATTTGATATAATTAATATAAATATCATTATAAGTGCAATTAAGATAAAATATGATGTGTAGTTCATTATCAGCCTCTTTTAATTTATTTAATTGCAGACAGATGAGCTTTTTCGATATTATTATAATCTAACAGCACA
>DAIMMU010000178.1:0-3171 GCA_036720515.1 Sedimentibacter sp. | reverse complement strand
TGTGTGAACTCACAATTATTATTGAATGTATACTAAATTATGGTACAATATTAAGGGAAAATGATTTTTATTTGGGAGGGCGTATGGAATTCAGGAATGCAGCAGCTTCGGATATTGACGGCATAATGAAAAATATAAAACAAGCTCAGGCTTACTTTAAAGAAAATGGTGTTAATCAATGGCAAAACAATTATCCCAATAATGAAACGATAAAAAATGATATTGAAAAAGGATATGGGTATGTTTTGGAGGATAACGGTGAAATTATAGGAACGGTTGCAGTTTCCTTCGATGGAGAAAAAACATATGACGTAATTTATGACGGAGAATGGTTAAGTAACGGTGAATATGCTGTAATTCACAGAATGGCTGTAGACAATGCCTATAAAGGAAGGGGATTGTCATCCGTACTAATTAAATATATTGAAAATATCTGCCTTGATAAGGGTGTACACAGCATTAAAATAGACACTCACAACGAAAATATATCCATGCAGAGAGTAATTAAAAAAAATAATTTTAAGTATTGCGGAATAATTTATGTAGAGGACAAAAGTGCCAGATTAGCTTTTGAAAGAATATTTTAGTTTCTAATATAATTCGATTTACTCAAAAATAAATAAGCAATTATGTATTTGAACTTTGACATCGCGTATGTTGCAATATTTAATAATAAAATCTATATTAAGATTGGGAATTAGGTGCTAATATGTTAAAAAAAATGCTGTATTTATCATTGATACTTACATTTATTGCTTTAGCTTTTTTATTGAAATTACACTTTGAGAACAATAGTTTGAAGAGTGAAGTCGTTCAGACGGAGAACAAATATCAAGAACTTGCGAAGAAAAAAATATACGAAAGTAGAACACAGGATGAAGTAGATGAACTTGACAGAATAAGGGAAACCTTTGAATGGATGAATTCTGAAGATATAAGCAGCTTAACATTAGAGAACTATGACAATAAGCATATAGACTTGATAGAGCCATCTTTTTTACATGAATTGGTAAGGTATGGGTTAGATAACCGATTAATTAATCCTGCTAATTTCTCCGACAGATGGGGGCATAAACATATTGAGCTTTGCTATGTATTAAAGTACGAGGTAAAAGAAGAAGTCCATGAAATATTGATATTTTATGACGGTCTCATTGAATACAAGAATAATTTTTACATTTCAAAATCCTTGTTAGAGTTTGCAAAGGCATTGATGCCGATAGTTGATGAAACGTCTGTAGAGATGAAAAATGCTTTAGATGTTATGTTTAATTCGTCTATAGCAACGTGTTCTACATACAAAGAGTCAGACACTGATGAAATTAAGGCTCGTGAAATAGATGGGCTTCCCGTAGATTATGCGGTTAGATTGAGAGCATCTGCTTACTTCATAAAGCAAAATATGATTAAGGTTGACACTAATATTTCTGTTACTGAAGATATGCACGTTAGTAAATCAAGAGGGTTTAGGGACGGAGAGGAGGTCAATTTGTATATTTATTTTGATAAACACAGCGAATTGAGCCATGTGAAATTGGTATACAAAGGTACAGAAGAATTTTATGTATTAAAATCTTCTTTGCTTGAAGACCCTAAAATTAGAGTTTTTAATAATATATGGACCGGAGATTAAAAAATAATTATATAAATAATACAGAGCTGTCTGTTTTATGGTATTAGTTGACTGTGAATAGTAACTACTGTCCGCTATAGCTCAAAAGATTTCAAAATTACTTATTGCATTTTAAATACTATTCTGTTAAAGTTTATATATCCATGTCTGTGGATAAATAAATTATAAGGATGTATAATATGAGTAAAGATAAAGAATTATTCGGCTGCGGCTGTGAAGATGAAAATTGTGACTGCTCTCATGACGAGTTAGATGAAGGCTGCGATTGTGGATGCGGATGCGGTGACCATGATGAAGAAATAATGACAATCACTTTAGAAGACGGGACAGAGGTGGATTGTGCAATTATTGCAATATTCCCTGTTGAAGAAAAGGATTATATTGCTTTGCTTCCATTGGATGGCAATGAAGAAGAAGGAGAAGTATTCCTTTACGAATTTAAAGAAAATGAAGATGGAATTGAATTGATAAGTATCGAATCCGACGAGGATTATGAATTGGTAACACAAGCATTCGATGAAATTCTTGAAGAAGCTGATTTAGAAGAATTATTGGATGACGAAGACGAATTCGAAGAATAATTACATAAAATGTAAAAAGGAACTGTTTATTTCAAACAGTTCTTTTATTTTATAACCATAAGCTTATGACATATTATTTTTTGGATTCGCTTTCTAATTCACTTAATAATCTATTTAAGAGTTTTATGCCGGTGATTATAGCTTCAAACTCTTCCTCCGGCATTTTTTCAATTATGGGTCCGAATATATTTTTTAAATCCTTATTAATTTTTAGGAGAGTTTCCATACCCTTATGTGTCAGCTCGAGAAGCACAACTCTTTCATCTCTTGAGCTTCGGATTCTCTTAATAAATCCTTCCTGCTCTAATTTTTTACACATATTTGAAGCGTTTGGACTGCTTGCACCAATAATTTTAGAGATGTTGCCGACAGTAGGCTCAGCACATTCATTAACAGCAATTAAAATTCTGCTTTGCATGGTTGTGAGTCCATGGACTTCAATTAAAGGTTTATAAGCAGTTTCTAAGTTAATCGATGTTAGTCTTACCATATCCCATAATTGTTTTTTCAATAATTCATCTCTCATGGTGTACCCTATTTGTTCAATATTTCCATGAATTCTTCACCGGTTATGGTTTCCTTTTCTAACAAGAATTCCGCCAATTCATGGAGTTTTTCTTCATTTTCCTTCAATATGTCAATTGCCTTTTTATGGGCAGATTTTATTATTTTCAATACTTCTTCGTCTATTCTGCTTGATGTTACCGATGAGCAGGTAAGATTTGAATCTCCTCCCAAATATGGATTACTTACACTTTCCAAAGCCATCATGCCGAATTCTTCGCTCATGCCGTATCGAGTGACCATTGCTCTTGCCAACTTTGTGGCTTGCTCGATATCATTGGAAGCTCCTGTGGTGAAGGTGTTAAATACAACTTCTTCTGCAGCACGCCCTCCCGTGTAGGTTGCTATTTTGTTGAAAGCTTCTTCCTTTGACAACAGGAAGGTTTCTTCTTC
>DAIMMU010000011.1:0-29329 GCA_036720515.1 Sedimentibacter sp. | reverse complement strand
ATATTTTTGATTGGACGAATATATATCAAGAGATTGCTAATAAGTTATTAGAATTTAAAAATGACCGTGCGAAATTATTGTCAATAATGGAAAATGTTTTTAATCAAACTACTATGAAATATCCTTTTCAAAGTAAGGGGACAAAATTAGATGATATCTGTCCATTTACTATATTTGGATGCTTTAATAAAGGAATAAAAGATGAAAATAGGATACTTATTTTAACTTTATTAAAAGAAGAACTAAAGCTTAAGGAGGATGTTCCAACTTCATTTGAAGGTATTCCTGTGCTGAATAATATGAATGCTTGGTTTTTTGGTGATATAAAAAAAAGACCTAATGATATTACAAATTTATGGAATATGTTTGAAGCTGCAATTAGTTTTGCTGATAACCCTAACTCAGAAACCAAGAATATGTTTATACAATATTACGATATTGTAAGTAATCAACCCCTTGTTAAGTGGAAGCTTTCTATGGGATTGTATTGGATAAGACCTTTCTACTATTTGAATCTTGATGACCGAAATAGGACGTTTATAACAAGTGACACTAGCTTCCCATTGATGGTAAACGGAGGGTTTTCTAATTTATTAAAAATAGTGCCTGATGCAATAACTTACATATCATTAATAGATAAATTTATAGAAATCTTTAATGATAGTGAAAGCACTATAAATAGTTTTCCGGTGTTATCATATAATGCTTGGGAAGCAACTAAAACAGATAACAATAAGAAACTATCATCTGCAAGTTTTTTAAGGTGGTTTATCCCATTAGTTAATGCATTAAAAGAATTGGGTGGAAGTGCAACTCCAGAACAAGCTAGAAACAAAATAATTGAAAATTTGAATTTAAGCAAAGAAGAAATCAATGAAACTCGCGGCAAAACAAATATAAATAAATTTGCAAATGAAGTTGCTTTTGCAAGAAGTTATTTAGTACATGAAGGAATTATTGATAAAACAGAACCTGGGATTTGGAAACTTACTGAAAAAGGAAAAACGGTTATACTTAACGATGAAATGATTAGTGATATATTTAAAAAGTGGGTAGAAATTTTGAAGAAACGCCGAGAAGATACTCAAACTTCCTCTCCTGACCAAGATATACCTGCGACTAAATACTGGATATATGCGCCAGGTCAGAATTCGCACAAATGGGACGAGTTTTATTTGCAAGAAATTATGGGTATTGGTTGGCATGAATTAGGTAATTTGAAAAACTTCACCACTCGTGAAGAAATGCGTTCTAAAATGAAGGAACTATGGGGTGCTAATAAGAATTATAATAATGATTCTCTTGCAACGTGGCAATTTGCATACGAAGTACAAATAGGAGATATTATTTATGCTAAAAAGGGTAAAAGCAAGTTAGTTGGACGTGGAATTGTAGAATCTGATTATATATTTGACGATAAAAGAAGAGAATATAAACACATACGAAAGGTTAAATGGACCAACAAAGGAGAATGGGAACATCCGGGGCAAGCTGTTTTGAAGACGTTAACAGATGTTTCAGTTTATACAGATTATGTTCAAAAATTAGAAAGTTTATTTATTGATGAAGATGATGATGTTTATAATCCCGATGAAATTGAAATAGCTTTTGAAAGTTACATAGAAGATGATTTCTTAAATGAAGTATTTATGAGTGAGGATCAGTATAATTCCTTAGTGGAATTGCTGAAAGTTAAGAAAAATGTTATATTGCAAGGTGCGCCTGGAGTTGGAAAGACATTTGCTGCTAAAAGATTAGCGTATTCAATAATGGGCAAGAAGGATTCCAATAGGGTTATGATGGTGCAATTTCATCAAAGTTATAGTTATGAGGATTTTATAATGGGTTATAGACCCAAAGAAAGCGGTTTTGAATTAGCTGCGGGTCCTTTTTATAAGTTTTGTAAACGGGCACATGATGATATTGAGAAAGATTACTTTTTTATTATAGATGAAATTAATCGTGGCAACTTAAGCAAGATATTTGGTGAGATGTTGATGCTTATTGAAAAAGATAAGCGCGGAGATAAATTGCGTCTTCTTTATTCTAATGAACTTTTTACAGTTCCGAAGAATTTATATATTATTGGCATGATGAATACAGCTGACAGGAGTTTAGCGTTGATTGATTATGCTTTAAGAAGGAGATTTGGTTTTTTCGAATTAGAACCAGCATTTGATTCGGAAGGATTTATGTCTATTGTAGAGGGAACTGAAAACTCTAAGCTTAATTTACTTGTAGAGCAAGTGAGGCTTTTGAATGAAGCAATTTCTAAAGATGAATCTCTTGGAGCTGGTTTTAGAATAGGCCATAGTTACTTATGTACAGAGCAAACAATAACTGATAAATGGATGGAATCTGTTATTAAATATGAAATTATACCCCTAATTAAGGAATATTGGTTTGATGATGAATCAAAGATAGAATTATGGACAAAAAAACTGTGTGGTGTATTAAATGATTAAGGTTCAAAACATTTACTATATGCTTGCTTATGCTTATCAAGTGTTGAATACACATTCATATGAAAATCTTGCTGTCGAGGAGTTTCAATATGCCAGCGACCTTTTTGCTGCAATTCTTGCTAAAGGGACAGCAAATCAATTAAAAAGAGGACTGGGAAGGGAATATATAAGTGTTTTTGAATCTTTAAGTTCACCGGTTGGGAAAATAAATGTTACTGAATCAATAAAAAGACAGACTATGCTTAGACGTAAACTTGTTTGCGATTATGATAATTATTCTGAAAATGAATATTTGAATAAGGTTTTAAAAACAACAGTTATATTGTTAATAAAAACGCCGGAAGTAAAACCTAAACAGAAACAATTATTAAGAAAGCTGCTTTTTTATTTTGACAATGTAGATGAAATTGATCCTTACAGCATTAAATGGAATTTAATCAAGTATCATAGGAATAATGCGACTTATAAAATGCTTATTAATATTTGTTACTTGGTCATAGAAGGAATGTTGTTATCTGAAAAAGAGGGAAAAAAGAGATTGGCTAAATTTCTAGATGACCAGAAAATGCATAGATTATATGAAAAGTTTGTGATTGAATTTTACAGAAAGCATTATCCGAAATATAACGCTTCTTCAATGCATATTGACTGGAATATTGATAATGAGTTTACTGACTTTCTGCCAATGATGAAAACTGACATTACTCTTAAGTATCAGGGAAAAACCTTAATTATTGATACTAAATATTATGCCCATACAATGCAAAGCAATGAATTTTATAAGAGCAGGACTATTCATTCGAATAATTTATATCAGATATATTCATATGTTAAAAACTATGATGTTAATAATACTGGTTTAGTAAGCGGTCTTTTATTGTATGCAGGAACTAATGAAGATATAGTACCGAACTTTGATTACTTAATGGGTGGTAATAAAATTAGTGCAAAGACTTTAGATTTAAATGCTGATTTTAGTTTTATAATAAAACAGTTAGATAATCTAATTATCCAATATTTCTGACTGTAGTATATGATTATGAAGAATTCCCATGCATATATTAAAGCTTCATTGATTGGCTCAACATGCTACATAATTATTTAGGAAGGGAAACTGAAACTTTCAAGAGTCGCCCGTGCAAGAGTCGCCCGTGCCAGACACTTGAGTTAATGAGTTATGACGGTGATAACAAGAAGTCTTATGGAGCACCTGATTCATCGTGAAAAAAGCGATACTGTTAAGCTTTTTGTAAATACATTTAGGGGAATATATGAAAAATAAAATATTAATAATAGCAATTGTACTATTCATTTTAATAAGTAATCCTATTTATGCCCAGGGTGCAGAATTTTATTATATTCAAAATCATTGGGGGAAAGATTATATTGAAACCTTGGTCAAAGAGGGTGGTATTGTTGGATATCCTGATGGGTCATTTAAACCTGACAACCTTATAAAAAGAGGTGAGTTTTTGAAGGCTGTTATGACGGTGGTATTGGGTGATGAAGTGTTGCTATCTTATTATGGTGATGATAACACCAATAGTCATTGGGCGTCATATATTTTAGATTCTGCATATGAGCTTGAGATAGTTTATGATAATGAAATACAGAATACAACGGATTCATTGGAAAAATATATAACTCGGTTTGAAATGGCGAGAATTTTTGTTAGGATTGACGAGAACATTTTGTTTAATAATCAAGTTTATGATTTAAATATTGGAAATCTCATTTCTGACTACAATAGAATTCCCAATGATTATGTATACTTTGTTGAACAAGCATATTTAAAAGGCTTGATAGCAGGTACTGATAATAAAGGTACATTTGCAGGCAGCAAAACGGGAACCAGGGCGGAAGCGTCAACTATGATTGTAAGATTAATTGATGAAACTTATAGAATCATTATTAATGCCGCAACTGAACAGTCTGTATATGTTCCTGAAATTAAAGAAGTCAGCTACACCTGGGAATATCCGTATGGTTGGGTTTCGTGGGATTGGAGTTTAAATATCCCTGTTGAAGCTGTAAACATTTACAGAACTATTGACAGAAGATACATATATGATTATTCGCTCTATGTAACTCATGCTGAAGATGATGAATATATGAATAGTCTTGCTAATGTATTTAAAGAAACATCTGAAAGGGAAAGCATGTCTGATTGGGAAATGATAGAACTTGCTACAGCCTTTGTACAGGGATTAGATTATGTTTCTGATGATATTGGAACCGGTTATGATGAATATCCCAAGTTTCCTCTTGAAACGCTTTATGACCAGGGTGGTGACTGTGAAGATTCATCTATTTTATTAGCATCCCTTTTGCGTGAACTTGGTTATGGTACTGTATTAGTTATGACTGAGGATCATATGGGCATTGGATTAAAGTCAAGTGAACCAGCTAATTTTACTTACATGAACATGGATTTTTACTATATTGAAACAACAGCCCCAGGTTGGGGGATAGGTGAACTGCCGGAAGAAATAAATGGAGTTAATATTACTATATTGCCGGTAAATTAGGAGCGCATAACAAACCTAAACTTATACATGTAAGAAAGGGGAAACCCTTCCTAAGAACTGATTCTATTGAATTTCTTCATGAATGATTGGATTGTTTAAAATGATTAGTTATACCCTTGGTATGAATTTGGAATAACAACAAAGAAAGCAGGAAATGAAAGAAATGTAACCAGTTTGCTACATCAGATTTTCCAAACGTTTCCTTGAAAAAATTATCATGAATATTTCGCATTTTCATACTACACATATTCTGATATAATAATATAGCAATTATATTAAATTTTCAAGTATAAATTTACATCGTATGATTTATTTATAAAGAAGTAATACCGAATCACTTCAAGAATGATATTGCTTTCACATCATATTAAGCAGATAATATACGGTGTGAAGAATGTGGCTGAGCAAACTTGCATATCTCTGAATAGATGGGTATAATATTTACAAAAAACAGAAAGGGAAAGTATGATTAAATTAGAAAATACTGAAAACTTAACAGGTATAAGCATAATAGGGGATTACTACGATTTAGATAATTTAGTTGAGGCGTTTCATACAATAACTGTAGATGAATTTTCAGAAGAGAACAAAGAATATGAAGAAATGTCAACCAGGATACTGGGTATATGCTATGATATCAGGCATGCTTATCAAGGAGACAGAGAAGTTGTTTTAATGGACAATAATATGGATGAATACAAAATGAAATATCATTCAATTATAACAAATACCAAAAATATTTATTATAAATGTAATTGTCTTTATCCTGAAATGGTATATGCAATGGTTGCATTAAATAATTTAATTAATTTAAGAATGCAAGAGCTTACCAAGAAGAAATATATGCCGGATATGTCACTTGATAAAAAAGTCGTATGGGATAAAACCATAGCTACAATTAGAAACTTCCAGTCTGAATTTGCATTATGTGCGAAAGAATTATTAACTGAAAGACAATTCAGTATATGGATGAGATATATGAATGAGGACAGCTATGTAATGTATGCTATGTACCACCAATTTCTTGATGCCATGAATGTTGAATACATACATATGTCAAAAGAACAAAGGCAAAATAATTTCAATAAGATATCTAAAAGAATTGCATTGTATTATGAGGAAGATGATTATTACACTATGAAAAAGTCAATTGATGATGCAGCAAAAAGATTTAATTGTCATAAAAACGAAATAATTCTTAAGGATTTAGAATATCCTGAGGATATTGAATGGTAAGGATGATGAGAATTAAATGCTTATTACAATGATTATAAACACCTGGTATATGCATTGTGAGGTGTGTAAATTTGCATAATTGGGAAAATGTAACCGAATTTTTTTCGGAAGATGAAAGACATTATAAGAATACTTATTTGGAAATCAATGAAGTATATGATGGTATAGTTGAAGTCAGCTTATTTTCTTCAAAAGAGGGACCGTATGAAATATACTTTTCATATGGCATATTATATGGAATTATTTATGTGGATGTTGAAAAAGCTGACTCAAAACGTGAAGAAGTAAAAAAAGAACTTGTACAAGAATATCAGAAGAATAAGGAACCAACAAATGAATTTATTAATGAATTTTGTGAAAAACATAAAGTGAGTTTACCAAACGATATCTTCTTTGATGCATTAGGACTATTTGACTTCTAATTAATAAATGTGATATTATAAATTCGAAATCATATAAAAACTAACGGTTTTATATGATTTCATGAATTTATTGTATCGGTGTGAAGCAAGCCATATTAACGGCTTGCACTTATGATATAATGTATTAAGTAAAGATGGTGTCGTATTAGTAATCAAATTATAACATATATAGGTAGAAAATATTTAGGGGACAGGAGGTTGGGAAATAAGTTATCGCTGCTAATGAGCAGACACAAAAAAGAGGGGATAAATTTTTAAATTTGACATAAAAGCCGAAAAATTGTTCGGCTAATTTTATTTATCGAGATGTGGTACGTGTAAAAAAGGAAAATCTCATTACTGATTTATAGAATTACCGGAATTAGTGTAACTAAGGGGTATATTATTCATAATAAGACTAAAAAACAACTTATGAAGGAAAATAATAAAATATTTTAAAGATATTAAAATTCAGGAGGACTGTTTGTATCGGAAAATTACAGGAATAACCCTATGTTGAATATTCCAGATGAAGTGGCCGCAAACACAAGTTTCTATAAAGATGTTGCTGCTGTTTTAGAAGAATATGATCATATTTATTCGGAATTTAAAATGCAATAAGGTGGTTCTTAAAAGGTATTTTACTTATTTATCAAATAAAAGATGAGTGTGTATATATTGATGCATTATTAGATTGCAGACAGAATTATAATTGGTTATTATAACAATGAGTGTTTCATCAATTAAGTGCTTATGCCTGATTTCGCGGAGGACATATGAATTTTTACAGTCTGATTGAAAAGCAAAGAAAGTTTTTAATAGCAGTTTCTTTAAATATAACAAAATTTTAAGCAACGGCTTGGATAAACAGGGTGCTCAACGAAGGTAAAATTATTAAAAATAATACACCTATTCGATGTGTAAGAACAAATACAAGTTTATTGATCCTGAATATGAAGAAATAGCATTTTAAAAATTAATATGTTTCATTTACATTATATAATTTATAAACTATAATTATAATAAGTGAATATTTGGAAAAGCGAGGTGACCAACATGACTCTTGCAAAAAAAATAGAACAACTATTAAAAGATGAATTGAAGCCGGAAAATATAAAAACAGTCATAGATATAGCAGAATATTTAAAATTAAAAGAGAAGCAAAGCGTATGGGACAAAATCAATGAATCAGAAAAGGAATATCTCTCAGAAGAAGAACGCAAATATATTGAAGAAATAAAGTCAAGCAGTGATTTTATTAATCAAGATGATTTATTAAAAGAACTGGGGATAAATGCAGATGAAATATAGTATTCAATATGATAAAAGGTGTATTAAGTATTTAAAAAGGATTGATAAAAATACTCAGTTGAGAATAATTAGAGCTATAAATGACCTACCTGATGGAGATGTAAAGAAATTACAAGGAAATACTGAAGATTATCGATTGAGAGTAGGAGATTATAGGATTATTTTTACCAAAGATGATGAAAGATTGTTTTTCTATGTTATTGAAATTGCACCACGTGGAGACGTTTATAAAAAGTATTGATTAAAAAGCAGCTATTCTATTATGTTAAGCTGTTTAAAAACTACCCTGCGACTCAAGGTAGTTTTTAAAGCGTCTTCTTCTATTTGCGTTGTTTTATATCGGTTCTCATTTTTTCATGACCACCATCATGTATACCTAATATTTTTCCGTCAACAATTCCTACATCTGCATTGTCTTTTGGTTCCATTTTTCTTAGTTCAGAATTGCTTTTTTCTTTTTCTCTCATTCTATTTTTATTATTTTTCATAATGATCCTCTCTTTCGAGTGCTATTTATATTTAGTATTATAATAATAACTTGATTTATACAAAATTAGAGGAGTTTTCTGACCAAACGAATAAGGAGAGACATTAATTTGAAATATTCATTTCATGTTAAGGGTAGATACTTAAAGCAACTAACTAAATGATCATTAATCAAACCGGTAGCTTGCAAGTGAGCATAAATAATTGTGGAGCCTAAAAATTTAAAACCCCTATTTATTAAATCTTTGCTGACCTTATCCGACAGTTCTGAGGTAGCAGGAACTTCTTTTACATCATTCCAATGATTTTTAACAACATTATTATCAACGAAATTCCAGATGTATTTATCAAAACTACCAAATTCAGTTTGAATTTCTAAAAATCTTTTGGCATTATTAATTGATGCTTCAATTTTTCTTCTGTTTCTGATTATGCCGGCATTTTGCAACAATTCTTCTACCTTAGCGTCATCATATTCAGAAACCTTGTTAGCATCAAAATCATCATAAGCTTTTCTGTAATTTTCTCTCTTTCTCAGAACAGTCAGCCAGCTTAAACCTGCTTGTGCGGATTCAAGAACTAAAAATTCAAAATGTTTTCTATCGTCATGAACGGGTACTCCCCATTCTTCATCATGATATTTAACATATAATTCATCATTACCGCACCAAGGACATCTGTTCATAGCATACCTCACATATTAGATTTTTCATAAATTATAGCAGTTTTTATTCATGAAATCAATCGTAAGAAACATTGCATAATCTAAATGTTTCCTATATAATTTATTTAACAACGTATTATATATAGAGAAAATATTATGAATAAGTAATTTGATTGAAGGTGAATGAAATAAATTTATTTAGTATTTTACAACAAGATTTTTTTAAACCCCTAACAAGTAAATATAAATCTAATTATGTAGATTGTATCTTAATATTGTATAGAACTTATAAGACGGAGCTGTCTTTTGGTGTTGATAAGGATATTATAGTTGCAGAATTAGAATATTATTTTGATAATGAAGTTAATGTGGAAATGATTTTTGATGATGAAGAAGTCGCAAAAGATTCGCGTGACAAAGCTAATGGCGTACTTAGGGTGTTGAAATCTTGCGGTTGGATAGAAGAAGAACAATCCAATGATTATAAAATGAAAATCAATTTATTTGACTATGCTGTTACTATAATTGAATCCTTCAACAAAATTATAAAAAATGAAGAGATGGAATATCAAAGCTTAGTTTCACAGATTCATGCGACTCTACTCAATAAAGATTCTTACTTAAAACCCTATGAATACATAATAAAACGTGTTATTGAAAATACTGAAGAATTAATGGTTGGATTAAAAAAATTAAATACAAATATTAAAAAATATATTGATGACATAACTAATGATAAAACTGCTAATCAAATCATAGAGGAATTCTTTGTTTATCATAAGGAAATTGGATCAAAAGCATATCATAGAATTAAAACCAGTGACAACATTTCTTATTTTAGAACATCCATAATCGACAATTTATATAATATTATTAATGATACATATATTTTTGATAGGGCAGTTTCTGGTTATATGGAAGTTGAGCAGGTAGATGATAAACTTGATGCCGAAGAAAAGCTAAGGGTAATACTAATAAATATTATATCTGCTTTTAGAAAATATGATGAAATTATAGAGGAAATTGATTATAAGCACTCTAAATATATGAGCAGCGCAATTTCAAGAGCGAAATTTTTACTTACAAATAGCAATAATGATGAGGGAAAGATTTCAAAAATATTATCATATTTATCAGATGAATTTAACAAGGATGAAACCCTAAATTTATATTATGAATCTGATGATATGTTGATTAAGATTTTTAATATTTTTCCTCAAAATTTCATTGATGGTGATTCATTATATGTTATCCCAATTTCTAAGAGAATATCATTGCCTCAGGAATTGGATAATTCATTAGGTATGACAGATGAAGAAAGAGAGCTTAGAAAGTTAGCTTTAAAAGAGAGAAACAAAAATAGATTTTCACGCAATAATATTAATGCATATGTTAAAAATATATTAAAAGATAAAAATGTTGTATTAGCTTCTTCATTGCCACTAAAAACAAAAAGAGATTTAATTAGGATTATTTTTATAAATTTATACGGCAAAGATAAAAAATCAAAGTATAAAACAAAATCAGTAGAATCTGCAATAGAAATAAATAATTTTAGATTCTATGATTTTGAAATAGAAAGGCGTGATTAGTAAATGGATATTCTAAAAGAAAGCTCAGTTCAAAAAGATAAATTTAGAATAGCAGCAAATAAACTGCTTAATAACTGTTTCGTTTTAAAAAAGAAAGAAGATACGAGAAATGATTATATATTCATTGTTCAGAACAAGGACCTTTTTAAAGAATACTTTGAACTTTTAGGTTACAATATTGAAATAAACGAAATGTATGGAGTTGTAGCACTAAGCAACTCCTATGGAAGCGGAAGATTAAGATTAAAGAAAATTGAAAGTATAATACTTTTAATATTGAGGTTACTTTATATAGAAAAGCGAAAAGAATTAAGCCTCAATGAAGATGTTGTGGTATTGGCTGAAGATATTCACCAAAAATACAATATGCTTAAAATAGAATCAAAATTAAATATAGACAAGACTATGTTAAGAGATACTATCAGGTTATTTAAAAGATATAATTTAATTTATAATATTGATTTGGATGTGACCAAATCAAATGCCAGGATAAGGATATTTCCATCGATTCTATTTGCAATAACTAATGAAAATATATCAGAAATGTATGAAGATATAAATAATAAGCTTGACAAATATATAAACGGAGGTGATCCGGATAGTGATGAAGAAGCAAATGATGAAGACACTTTGTAGAATTAGGTTGATTAATTGGCATTATTTTATTAATGAAACTATTAATATTAAGGGTTCAGTTTTAATTAGCGGTGAAAATACCTCCGGGAAATCAACGGTATTAGATGCAATACAATTAGTGTTAACCACTAATACAAGAAAATTTAATATAGCAGCCAATGAAAAAAGCAAACGTGATTTAAAGGGATATGTAAGGTGCAAGACTGGAGATGAGGATAGAGCATATGTTAGAAAAGGCAGCGTAATTACATATGTTGCTTTAGAATTTTATGAAGAGAAAACATTTAAATATTTCACCCTTGGTGTAAAAATAGATTCGCCGGATGAAGAAAGCAGTTTAAAAATCAGATGGTTTAGAGAAGAATGCAAATTAGATGAGCTTGCATTTTTAACTGATGGCAGACCGTCAACAACAGAAGAGTTTAGGAAAAATGATAGAAAAATACAGCTTATTTCACAAAATTCAGAAGCTAAACTAAGATTTGGTCAGAGATTAGGTAATTTAGAAGACAGGTTTTTTGACATGATACCTAAATCCTTGGCTTTTAAACCTATGGATAATATTAAAGATTTTATCAATAAGTTTATATTATCGGAAAGCAAAATAGAGGTAGCATCATTAAGAAACAATATAGGAGTTTTAAAAGAACTTGAGGATTTAATGGATGTTACGAAATTAAAAGTAGCAGACCTAAAAGGAATACTGTTAAAATATGATGAAATTGTTTCAAAAGACAAGGAAATTATTATAAATGACATATTGATTAAAAAGGCTGAAATAGAGGCATTAAAAATTGATTATGAAAAAGTGATAAAAGATAATTTGCTATATAAAAAAAGCTTAGAAATTGAGAAAGAGAAAAAAGGGGAATATAATAATAGTTTAGCAAACGAACGCAATAGATTAAATGAATTAATCATATCTATGAATCAAAATGAAACAACTGTGCTTATTACACAAACAAAGCATAGGATTGAGATCTTAAAAGAAAAAGCAAAGGGACTTAATAAATCTGTTGAAAAATTAGATGACATGATTGCCAAAATATATGATGCATTGAGCTTGTTATCTAAACAAGATATTTTTGTTGCAAAAAGAGAAGAACTATATAGCTTAAGCCACCATAATACGGCTATTGATAAGAAACTTGACATAGTATATATATTGGAAAAAGATCTTGCAAACTATTACGATAAATATAATTCCGAATATTTAAATTCAAAAAAACTAATTGAAGAATATAGAACTGAAAAATCAAAATTAGAAAAAGAAATAAAAGACCTGGAAAATAAGAAACTTACATATCCGTCTACAACGAATAAATTGAAAGAAGCAATAGAAGAAGAATTCATAAGTTTGGGAATTAAAAGCGAAGTTAGAATTTTCTCTGATTTATTGGAAATTACAGACACAAAGTGGCAAAATGCCATTGAAGGCTATTTAAATACACAAAGATTCTATCTAATTGTAGAGCCTCAATATTATAAGACAGGATTGGATGTTTACAACAAAATTAAAAATGAAGTCCATACAGTTGGATTAGTTAATACAGAAAAAATAGATACTCAAAAACAAGCAGATATAAATTCATTGGCATATTTACTAAAAAGTGAAAATAGATATGCTAAAGCTTATGCCGTATATTTATTAAATAAGGTTATTAGATGTGATGATGTTCATGATTTAAAGGATTATAAAGTTGCAATAACAGCAGATTGTATGTTGTATCAAAACTTTGCGGTGCGTAAAATTGATTCTTTAATTTATCGTACTCCTTTTATTGGTGCTAATGCTTATAAAATTCAGCTTATGATTAAAAGAAAAGAGTTGGAAGAATTAAATAAGGAGATTAAAGTTGAGAATTCTAAATTAATTATTTTTGAGGAATTAACAGAAAAATTAAGTAAATGTAATTTAGAAATTGTTAAAGAAAACATAAATGCACCTTTGGAACTTAAAAACAACATAGAACAGATAGACAATGAAAAAATTGAATTAAAAAAAGCTGAATCTGATCCCAGTTATTTACAAATAAAAATATTAATAGATGAATGTAGGAAAATAGTTGTAAATAAAGAGAAAGATATCTCTGCAATAGATATTGAATTAGGAAAATTAGACCAAAGGATTAAATCAAATAATGAGTTAATGAGTGAAAAGAAAAGGGTTATCAATATACAAGAATCTAATTACAATAATCTATGTGAAAAATGCTCGGAGGAAGAAGTACAAGAGGGTGTTGATAAATTTAATGAGCAAATAAAGTTAAAAGCACCAGCTGTTATAGTGCAAAACTTTTCACCAAGGAGAGTAGGATTAATTAATAAGAAAAACGATTTGAATATTGAGCTTATAAATTTACAGAACAAATACTGCAATAACTATAAATGCGATTTAGGCTCTGGATATGAGCAAATAAAAGAGTATGTAAATGAGCATCACAAGCTTATTTCTTCAGATATTATTAAATACGAAGAAGATTTAAAAAAAGCTAAAGAAAATTGCGAACTTGAGTTTAGGGAATCCTTCTTAGCAAGGTTAAAAGAAAATATTGAAAATGCAAAACAGGAATTTAAAAACTTGAATAATGCCCTCAAAGGCATATATTATGGCGAGGATAGCTATAAATTTGAAATAACCTATGACAAGAAAAAAGAAAGTATATACAAAATGATTACTTCAAAAAATAATTTTGAAGGTTATAATTTATTTTCAGATTCATTTAACGAAGAATATAAGATTGAAATTGAAGACCTATTTGCAAAATTAACTGCATACGATGATCAGGGAGAAAAAGTTTTAGAAGAATATACAGATTATCGAAGTTATTTGGATTATGATATAATTGTTGAAAAAAGTGACGGCACGCAGCAAAAGTTTTCTAAAATATATGGTGAAAAAAGCGGTGGAGAAACTCAAACTCCATATTACGTGGCAATTGCTGCTTCTTTTGTCCAACTTTACAAGCTGGGGGATACAATTAGAATTATAATGTTTGATGAAGCTTTTGACAAGATGGATGACAATAGAATAAGCTCTATGATGGACTTTTTAAACAATCAAGATTTTCAAATAATACTTGCAACTCCACCGGCAAAAATGGAAGTTATAGGAGAAAAGGTAGATACAATATTGTTATCAATGCGAGAAGGTACTTCCAGTATAATTGAGGAGTATGACTTATGATTGGTAAATACGAAAAGGAGATTATCAATAATCTGCTTGATAAATATGAAAAAAGCAAAAGCTTCACAGGAGATAACATAGTTAATCAAAACTTTAATGTAAAGATTCCTATCCTGTTTCCAAAATATAAGGATCAGTCTAATTTCGAAGTATTTAAAGATATAAATGATTCAGTTGATATTCTTGTAAGAAAAGAATTTGTATATGCAAAACAAAGCGCATCTCATCTTTATAATAAAGTAATATTTAATTTGGGAAAATTGAAAGAGGCATATGATTATGTAGGTAGAATATCTAAGAAAGATAAAAACAATGAAGTTATAAAATTATTACGAAAATATGAATCAAAGAATGAAATATTAAAAAGTTATTGCTTTGAACAATATGATAGAATCAACAGCAACAAATCTATTGAATGTTTTAATGGAGATTTAACGGAATTAGAAAATATTTTAATTGCTTGTTGTGAGGTATTAAATATAAATACTGAAACATTTTTGAGGGACTTTTCTGTTCAAGTGTTTAAAGATTCTAAGTTATTTGAAAAAATCAGCAGCAAAGTTATAAATCTATTATTTCAATATGGCGTTTTTCCAGAAAAAGAAACTGTTTTAGGAAACTTAAATATAGTAAAAAATCCTTCATATGTTAATGTAAAGGGAAACGCAGTAATATCATTAGCAGGACAAAAATTAAATTTATCAAAAATACAAGGCGATATTGCCATTTCATCAGTTTCATTAAGCGATATAGATAGTATTAATATTACAGGTGATTGTGTTATTACTGTTGAAAATTTGACAAGTTTTCATACGTTTAACAATACAAATATATTTGTAATATATTTAGGCGGATATCACAATAGAGTAAGAAGAGAATTTATTAAGAAGATGCATGATCAAAATCCTAATACTAATTATTTTCATTTTGGAGATATTGATGCTGGAGGATTTTATATATTAGAACATTTAAGGAGAGAGACAGGTGTTGATTTTAAACCTTATAAAATGGACATTGAAACGTTAAAAAAACACAAAAAATTTACAAAACACTTAACTGAAAACGACCGTAATAGATTAAGTCGGTTAATAGATAGTAAATATTCTCATGTTATAAAATACATGTTGGAAAATAACTGTAAATTAGAGCAAGAATCAATACAGTGGGTCAGTGTTAAAAAAAATTAGGGTAGATAGTTTAGTCACAAGGGAAATATGAATATTAAATATATACAAAAGTTTTTATCCAGAATTGATGAAATAAAAATAATCAGCAAAATTACAGAAATTGATGGTGTTGTCTGTAATATTGCAGGGATAGTACGATATGGACAGAAATTGCATCTTATTATATTAGAGTATGATTATGTGTATTGTCAAAAGGTTGAAGAGATGGAAATGTCAGAGCCTTGCGAAATTAGACAGGAGACAAACAGGTCAATACTAAGGGGCAGGGGTAGAATAGAAGCTGAACAACCTTTTAGACCTATAAAAAGTGTATTTATTGATGAAATAGAATTTGAAATAAATGTTACGGAGAACCGCCTATTGAGTTTTAAAGATGGAGAGAGTGTGTTATTTCTGTCTGAATTACTGAGAAATGGTTGGAATCCTGAGGGCATTGATTATCAAAGTATTGATATGTTGGTTTTGACCAGCATTGAGTTTGCCGGTGATTTTGCTGAGATACCTGAATTTGAGGATAATGCTAAGTTGCATTTCACCATGAATAAGGACGTTGTTTCATACTTGGTTGAACAACCTGTTACACTTACTGTAAATGGAGAATATCCTGAAAAGTTATGGTTTATAAATAAGGAAGACAGAGAAGAGCATTGGGCTCAAATAAACAGGGTTTATCTTATGGACATATGGAGTGATATGGAAGAAAATTTCTCAAACCCTAAATTGGTAGAGCATATGACTAAAGAACAGATTGATGAGGCAAAAAGGAATATTGAAAAAAGTTTAATAGAAGTTTGTCCTAAGGGGATGTACTATCCTGCTATTGAATATGAAAGTGAGGACGATATCTCGCTTGAATTTCACACAAAGGAATTTCTTGATTCAAAGCCTGTTCATCATGGAAACGGCAGCATTGGATTTTTAATTAGACCTGATAAACCAACTGGAATTTTAGGATTGAAATTAAAAGCTGCAATTATTCAGGAGCCTGTTTTGGGTGATACTGATATTATTGAAGCAGAATTATTTCAATATCATCAGACTGTAACTAAAAAGGATATAATTTTACTAGTAGGTAATGCATTTAAGGAAATCAGTAAAGGCTACATGAAGGTAAATGTTAAAGAGGTAGCAGAAAGATAGGTTTAAAGATACATTAAATTATTTAGGTATAGAAAAACAATGGTTTGTTTTCAAAAGAAATGCATTAGCGGAGCTGTATGGTATGATATGATTTTAGAATTTCAATAATAGTTGTTAAGAAAGGAAGATAAGAACAATGCCATTACAAATTATAAGAAATGATATAACAAAAATGGAGGTTGACATTATTGTTAATGCTGCAAATTCTGCTCTTAAAATGGGCGGTGGTGTTTGCGGAGCTATTTTAAAAGCTGCAGGAGCTATGGAGCTGCAAGCGGAGTGCAACTCAATTGGAGGCTGTGAAACAGGTAATGCAGTTATAACAAAGGGGTACATGCTTCGTGCAAAGTATATTATTCATACTGTAGGACCCGTATGGAATGGCGGAAGCATTTCCTTTAATCTCCTCGGGAATTTACGGCTATCCTAAAGGAGAAGCATTTAAGGTGGCTGTAACTGCAATTCAGGACTTTTTATTGGAAAATGAAATGATGGTTTATTTGATTGTTTTTGATAAAGGTGCTGTTGAAATAAGCGAGAAATTATATATATCAATTGAAAAATATATTGATGATAATTATGTTGATGATAGGGCTGAAAGCAGAGAGTTTAGATTACTATATGAAGAAGCTGATATAAATTATTCGGCTTCTGCCTCAAAATTGAACAAGATTGTAAAAAAAGATAGTAAAAGTTTAGAAGATGTCCTGTCTCATTTAGAAGAAACCTTTTCTGAAATGCTTTTAAGATTAATAGATGAAAAGGAAATGACTGATGTGGAAGCTTATAAAAAAGCTGGAACACAATTAAATTACATAGCTGTAAGTTAGGTAAGCAGCTTCAGAAAAGGCAAGAAGGTTGATTCAAGTTGGAAAGAGGAAATTGATAAAGATTACAAGAAAAGGGGATAACAATTCCCTTTTCTTGGCTTCTCTTGATTTTCTTGATTATTGATGAAAAACAGATATATCTATTGCAATATTAACAAAAATAGACTATAATTTTTTTGAAGAAAATTATAGTTAACAAAATTAAGTTTGTGACAAAAAAATAATGGAGGAGTTATGTCAAAAAATTTATTAGATGTAAATGAGTATGAAGAAATTGATAATATTTTAAAAAAGCATGATATGAGCAAGCATAACCTTGTAGGAATACTTTTAGATGTGCAAGCGATATCCCCTGAGCATTACATTAAAAAGGAACAAGCTGAATATATAAGTAATAAGCTCAATATATTTTTAAGCAATGTTTACGATGTTATTACTTTTTATTCTGCATTGTCAGACAAGCCAAAAGGAAAATATGTAATACAGGTTTGCAACAGCACCTGTTGCAGGGTAATGAAGTATGAAAAAATTAAAGATGCAATAGAAAAAGAATTAAAAATAGGAATAGGCGAAATTACTTCTGATGGCATTTTTTCATTTGAGTACAGCTCATGCTTTGGAGCTTGTGACATATCGCCGGCTGTTAGAATTGGGGAAAATGTTTACGGAAATCTTGATGAGACTAAAATAATTAATATTATTAATGATTACAGAGGTGGAATATGGGAAAAACAGTAAGCATTTTAACTAAAAATTTAAAGAATATAAATGTTGATACTATTGATGACTATTTATCAGCCGGTGGATATGAAGGGCTAAAAAAGACATTGTCATTGACACCTTTGGAAGTTATAGAAATTGTTAAAGATTCTGGCTTAAGAGGAAGAGGGGGAGCAGCTTTTCCTACAGGCAAGAAATGGGAACAGGCAGCAAGAGTAAAAGAAGATTCGTATATTTTGTGCAATGCTGATGAAGGAGAACCGGGAACATTTAAGGACAGATATTTTTTGGAATATGATCCTTACAGAGTTATTGAAGGAATGACAATTGCAGCATATGCAGTCGGAGGCAGAGAAGGTTATATATACATTAGGGAAGAATATGGCAAACAAAAGGAAATAGTATTAAAGGCAATAGATGTTGCTAAGGCAGCAGGATTTTTGGGAGATAATATTTTAGGGACTGAGTTATGCTTTAATATAAAAGTGATTTCCGGTGCAGGAGCATTTATTTGCGGTGAAACGACAGCTCTCATACAATCCATTGAAGGCGGAGGCGGAAGACCTAAGATAAAATTTAAAAGGACTGCTGAATCAGGCTTGTTTGGAAAGCCTACCCTCGCTAATAATATTGAGTCATATTGTGTTGTTCCAACATTGTTTACGAAAGATGCACAAGAATATTTGAGTCATGGTACTGAAAAAAGCAAGGGAACAAAGGTTATAAGCTTATGTGGTAATGTTGAATATCCCGGAGTATATGAGGTTCCATTCGGCATTACATTAAGAGAAATAATTTATGAAGCAGGTGGCGGAATAAAAGACGGAAGAGATTTTAAATTTGCTCAAATAGGCGGGGCTTCAGGTCCGCTCATTCCAAAATCTATGTTAGACATTCCATACACCTATGAAGATTTTAGCAAGGAAAAATACAGTATAGGTTCCGGAGCTGTATTGGTGGCTGATGATACAAACAGTGTTGCAGATTTTATGGTCACTGTGCAGGAATTTTTTGTTCATGAAAGCTGCGGTAAATGCACACCATGCCGTGAGGGAAATAGACAGCTTTTGAAATTGGCACATAAAATTGCAGATAAAAAAGCAACGGTAGAAGATTTTATAACCGTTAAGCGTATAGCTAACGTTATGGATAAATGCTCATTCTGCGGATTAGGTACTGCTGCACCTACAGTAATGGTAACAGCAATACAACACTTTTATGATATGTATAATTAGGAGGAAGACATGAAAACTTGTACATTGTTTATAAACAATAAAAGATTAACTGCTGAGGCAGGAACTACCATATTAGAAGCAGCAAAATCAGCAGGTTACTTTATACCAACTCTATGTAATCATCCTGACCAGGAAATAAAAGCAAACTGCAGAATTTGCGTAGTAGAGGATAAAACTGCCGGAAAATTTGTTGCTTCATGCTCTACAAAGGTTTATGACGGAGCTGAAATTCATACTAATACAAAAGAAGTAAGAGAGCTGCAAACCGGTATTTTGGAGCTGATACTAGCCAATCATCCCAATGATTGTTTAAATTGCATACGCAATGAATCTTGCGAGCTTAGACAGCTTTGTGAAAGGTTCCATATCAGAAACTATAATTTAGAAAATGAAATTGATATATACCCCATAGACAATACTTCAGGTGTGTTGGTAAGGGATAGAAATAAATGCATAAAGTGCATGAAATGTGTTGAAGCATGTCAAGAAACACAAATGGTTGGTGTATTAAGTCCTTCCTACAGGTCTATTAATACAAATATCAGTGCAGGATTTAATGAAAATTATAATGAAACTCTTTGTACATTCTGTGGACAATGCTCAGCAGTGTGCCCTGTTGGTGCTATCTATGAGTATGATGAAACAGAAAAGGTTTGGGAAGCACTACATGATCCTAAAAAACATGTTATTGTTCAAACTGCACCTGCAGTAAGAGTAGGCTTAGGCGAAGAATTTGGAATGCCAGGGGGCTCAAAAGTTACGGGTAAAATGGTATCAGCACTTAAAATGTTGGGATTTAATAAGGTTTTTGATACTGATTTTGCGGCGGACTTAACTATAATTGAAGAAGGTAATGAGCTGTTGTCAAGGATTAAAAACGGAGGCATACTTCCAATGATTACATCCTGTAGCCCCGGATGGATTAATTATGCGGAAGGGTTTTATCCCGAGCTTTTAGATCATCTTTCAACCTGCAAGTCTCCACAGCAAATGTTTGGAGCCATGGCAAAGACATATTATGCTAAAAAAAGCGGAATAAATCCTGAAGATATATTTACTGTATCAATTATGCCATGCACAGCAAAAAAATATGAGTGTAAAAGACCTGAAATGAATTCTTCCGGATATAGAGACGTGGATGTTGCACTTACAACCAGGGAGCTTGCCAGATTAATTAAAAATGCAGGAATAGATTTTAACAATATAGAGGACGAAGACTTTGATTCAATAATGGGAGCATCAACAGGAGCAGCAGTTATATTCGGTGCAACAGGTGGTGTTATGGAAGCCGCTTTAAGAACAGTGTATGAAGTAGTTACTGGAAAAACATTGAAAAACATTGATTTTGAAGAAGTAAGAGGATTTGAAGGAATAAAGGAAGCAACTATAGATTTAGATGGCACACCTGTTAAGGTTGCTGTTGCACATGGATTAGCGAATGCCAATAAAGTTATGGAAATGATTAAAAAAGGTGAAGCGGATTATACATTTATTGAAATAATGAGCTGTACAGGAGGATGTGCTGGAGGAGGCGGTCAGCCTGTAGGAGCAAATAAATCGATTAAATCACGGAGAATTCATACCATTTATAATATTGACAAAGAAATGCCTATAAGAAAATCTCATGAAAATCCTGAAGTAAAGCAATTGTATGAAGAATTTTTAGGAGAGCCCAACGGTCACTTAGCTCATGAGCTGCTTCATACTCACTATCATCAAAGAAATAAGAATTAGGGTCAGGAGAACATTAGTACTATAACTAATTAATTTATTGAAGGCAGCAAATTGAATAGTTTGCTGCCTTTATTAAAAGGGTAAAAATAAGAGTGATTTACACAAGGAAAAAAGAATATGAAAAAAGTAATTTTTTTAGTTGATATGAATGCCTTTTTTATCAGTTGTGAAAAAACTCGCCATCCTGAAATTGAAGGCAAGCCTGCAGCAGTTGCAGGTGATCCTGTGAACCGAACAGGAATAATACTTACTGCAAATTATGAAGCTCGAAAATATGGTATAAAAACAACCATGATTTTAAGGGAAGCTTTTCGTCTATGTCCGGATTTAATTATAATACCTCCTGACCATAGCTTTTATAACAAGAAGTCCAAGGAAGTTATGCAAATTTTGTCGGGATATACTCCGGTTATTGAGCAAAACAGCATTGACGAAGCGTGGTTGGATATGACCGGCTGCGAGTGTTTATTTGGTCAGCCACTAAAATCTGCAAGAAGTATAATGGACAGAATAAAGAATGAGCTCAATTTGTGGTGTTCAATTGGAATATCTGAAAATAAGTTTTTGGCAAAAATGGCTTCGGAAATGAAAAAGCCTTTAGGTATAACAGAGCTATGGATAAAGGATGTACAGGAGAAATTGTGGCCTTTGCCGGTTAATTATATGTACGGAGTAGGTAAGCAGACAGCTAAAAAGCTTAATAGTATAGGTATTTCCACAATCAGGGAATTAGCCTTGACAAACAGGGAAAATATTTATCATAAATTAGGAAAAACAGGGGTTGAACTGGTTTTGCTGGCAAACGGCATAGATGATTCTCCCGTAACAGTGAACAGGGAGGACATGAAATCCATAGGCAGGTCAACCACGCTGCCTCATGATATTACGGACATAGAATATGCCAAAGCAATATTGATGGAATTATCCGATGATATAGGTATGACTGCACGTAAAAACGGTAAAAAAGGACATACCGTTCAAATAACAATCAAATATTCAAACTTTAATACTATAACCAGACAAATGTCCATAAGTCCAACCTGCAATATTAAGGACATTTATGCTTCAAGTGTAAAGCTTCTTGAAAGTAATTGGAGCAATGAGCCTGTGCGTCTTTTAGGCATAAGTTTAAGTGGTTTTCAAGATGATGGCGAACAAATATCTCTATTTCAATTGGTGGATACAAATGAAACAAAAAGCGATGATAAAATTGATAATTTAGAAGATGCAATTCTGAAGATACGCAAAAAGTACGGAACGGAAATCATAAAGCCCGGTATATCCTATAAAAAAGAATAATGAAAATTATTTTGAACCTTATTAATTTTTTTTCGTCTAAATATAAGATATAAAAATTGCGGAGGTATCATGAAGAAAATTGTTTTAGTTTTAATAATAATGATATTACTTATTTCAGCCTGCACAGATGATAGTGTGAACAACAATGATTTAAATACTGACAATGAAAAGGATAATTTATTAAATGATAATGACGCTATACAAAATCCAATTGCGAATGAAGAAATAGACAGATCAGTATATTTAACCGGGGAAATAATCACCGATGGAGTATATTCATATCCAGCCAAAGTGTTTGGAATAATATATTTTGTGCCTGATGAAGAAAGTAGTAAAATAATTGAAGAAAAATACAATGTTACAGAAGAAAGTTTACAATTAAAATATGATGATATATCAAAGGTTGAAAATCTACCTGAAGAATTAGGCATTTATAAAGTTAAGGTAGATATAGATTTAGAAGATGAATACAAATGGCTTGTAATAAATGATATCCAATTAACTGATAAAATCGGTACGGTGCTATATGAAGGAAAAACCTATGAGACCAATGAGTTAGATGAAAGTGTCAAAGTAAAAGATAATGTATGCGGACTTATAGTGAAGTGGATTGATAGATTTGATGGCGGCATTCAAATTCGATTTGCCGGAGAAATTGAAAGTGAAGGATATTATTCTATTAACTATGACTTAATGTATGACGAGAACAGGGGTAGCATACATTTTGATGAAGAATATTTCAATAATATCCCATTTTATTGTGAGAAGGGTTTTAACGATTTTAGTTTTTTAAAGACAAATGGATTGTTTGATCAATTGCAAAATTTTTCTTCCTTTGGAAAGGGAAGATTTAAAACTTCAAACTATGTGTTAATTTATAATATAGGAATGGGAAGACCGGTAAGTGATTATTTGACGGAAATTATTTTGCTTGATGAAGCCTATAAGAATATGTTTATATTTAACAAAAATACATATGTAGGTCTTGCTGATAAAGCTAAAGATTTCATTATTGTATCCTCAGCTAATTATGATGAAAATCAAAATCATATTTCAACTGATTACTATTATATAAATAAGAATAATCCTGAAAAAATATTTTTGTTTAATTCCGGTAGTTATAATTATGACCTAAAGACAGTAGCTAATGAAAATGAATTTGTAATGTCAACTAACGGATATAATTATACTACAGGAGAAAATGAAAATGGACACGTTATAATATTCAAAATAACAGAAAGTGGAGTTGAAGCAAAAAAGATAGAAGGCTTAAGTATTGATTCGAATAAAATTGATGGCAATGGACTTAGCTATAACATGCAAGGATATATTTCTGATATTAAAATCAATGAGAATAATGTTAGTATTACTTTATCAGACATAAAAATGAAAAAAGAAGACATATCTGCTTTTGGAAATTCACCAAGTGAAGTAAGTATATTAATTGCTGATTATAATAATAAGGAAACTCCGAGCCGGAATTATCCGGCTCCGGAGATTGGCAGCATTACTGCTTTATCCTTGTATACCTAATTTTATCCTTAAATTCTTTAATATGTCTTTTGTCATGGAATCTAAGTCATATTTCGGGTTCCAGTCCCATTCTTCTTTAGCGGCCGAATCATTTATAGAATTAGGCCATGAATCGGCAATTCCCTGTCTTACAGGGTCAACATCATAGTCAAGTATAAATTCCGGTATGAATTTTCTTATGGATGCAGCCAACATTTCCGGTTCGAAGCTCATGGCGGTAACATTAAAAGCATTTCGATGCTTAAGTCTGTCGGGATTTGCTTCAATTAAATCAATGATTGCGCTTAGCGCATCCGGCATGTACATCATATCCATATAGGTTCCGTTTTTGATAAAGCTGATGTATTTTTGGCTTTTCAAGGCTTCATAATATATATGTACCGCATAATCCGTTGTTCCCCCTCCGGGCAGCGTCTTGTATGAAATAAGTCCCGGGAAACGGACTCCTCTTGTGTCAACACCGAACTTTTTATAGTAATAGTCACATAATAACTCGCCGGCAACCTTAGTTACCCCATACATGGTGGTGGGTCTTTGAATTGTGTCTTGAGGAGTTTTGTCCTTTGGAGTTGAAGGACCGAATGCAGCAATGGATGATGGCGTAAAAACCTTACAGTTTTTTTCTTTTGCCGTTTCCAAGACGTTGTACAGCCCGTTTATGTTAATGTTCCAGCATTGCTGCGGATTCTTTTCTCCAGTAGCCGATAGAATGGCAGCAAGGTTTACGATGGTGTTTATTTTGTGCTTATCCACTGCAGATATCAACGCTACAGGGTCATTGACATCTACGATTTCAAATGGTCCCGATGCAATCAGCTCTTCATGACCTTCCTTTATTCTTCTGTTACTGGCTACAACATTGTCCGAACCGTAAATCTTACGCATTTTTTCGGTTAATTCGGAGCCAATCTGCCCCAATGCTCCCGTTATTAATACTTTTCTCACAATATCCCTCCCATATTTAACTTCATACTCTATGCTAAATATATATACATAATACCATAAAATTCATAAATTATAAATAAATATAATAAATACTTACTCGTCCTTGATTTTAGTATAAGTATTTTATATAATGTTATTACATTAAATGGAGAAGCTTATTAAATTTTACTTGGTTATAATTTAATGTAAGCTGTATTGATTGCGGTACCGGGAGACTTTTTATGAAAATAAACGATTGCTTCATAGGATTTTTATCATTGTTTAATTACCCTCATATCTCGGAAAAATTGTTAAATGATATAAAAGGGCCTATTTTATTGCATATAAGCGATACCCCTGTAGATATTTACAATTATATTTTTAGAATAATAAATATACTGAAACCTCAATTTATTATACACACTGGAGATATGGCGGATAATATTAAGCTTGAAATTTACAAGGATAAAATTTGTTACTATCATCAAGGTGCCAAAAGGCTTATTGAAGGGCTGGAGAAAAATGAATCCGCGAAAATTTATTATGTATTGGGCAACCATGACGATTATGAAACAGTAAGTAAGCTGTCCAAGAAAGGTATAATTTTAGAGGAAGGTCTATTAACATTGGATAACTGCAGCTTCACAGTCGGTCACTACTACAAGGAATATTCGTATAATACGGATTTCAATCTTTATGGCCATAGCTTTGAGCCCGGGCATTATAATAATAATGGGACAGTCGGACTAAACGGCTTGTTAAATATCAATATAATCGATTTATCGAATAAAAGTGTATTTCATTTGGAGTATCCTATCGGTACAAACAGTTCAAGACGTATGAAATTAAATAGAATCGGCTTATAAATGAAAGGGGGATCTTTGATGCTGTTATTTAGGATGGGACCGCGTTATTTGTTTTTAAGAACCGAAAATATTAATGAGGTTACAAATTTTTTAGTGGAAAGACTAAAGGGTGAAATTGTAGATTTTCAGCAGGGAATGGAAAGGTCGTCGGAGTATAGCAGTATTTGTTTTATAACAGATTTAAATCATGAAAAGACTTATGTGGAGGATGCAAAAAAGATTGTTCTTATCAATGACGGCTCTTCGTCTATACTTTCTTCAATTATCAACAGTCATGCGTGCAGCCTCATACATAAGGTTGACATAGGACCCTCGTCAATAGTCGTGCGTATACCCGGCAATGAACAAAAGCTGATATATAAATTTAAGGAGATTTTCGGAGGCAAGGAAGTTGGGTGGGTCGATGGCATAGGTATCGGAGAAAAGAATGATACCATCATTGCATTTACCAATAAAGTAATCAGCGGTCCCGTAGCTGACTTAATGGATACAAAGCTGCTAATTCCGAAGCCCGCCAGAGAGGTTCAAGGGAAAATACGGTTAGAGGGATTGAGGCTGATTACCCAAAGCTTAAATGACAGTCAGTGGTATGAGCTTAGAATAAATATATACGATTCTTACGGCAAATATAAGGAGCACTATGACAGGCTGATGTTTGTGCTGTCAAAGTTAGAAATAGGTATGGTTTTGGGGGAAAGCTGGACTAAGGACTTTGCCGTGATACTTTACTCGGTATTGACCTATCAGGTGCGATTGTTTACATTTTTTACTCCCATGGAAGTCAAAAAGATTTTGATGGCACTTGAATATTCAATCGACGGAAAAAGACTTGTTGACTTTGACTTGTATTATAAAAATAAAAAAGTTTACTGGAATGATGTCAACAAGACTAAGGAAAGAAAAAAAGAGAAACCGGAGGAAGCTATAATATACAGGCAATTCCTGTATGAAAAGCTGAAGCCTGAGGATATTAAGACTTTGGAGGCAATGGAAAAACCTCTTATCCATTAGCGGATACATTGTAAAAACAGATACTGATAAAATACTGTCTATGGCTCGTTATGCAGTCAATATTATGGCATCATCTTCGACTACCATGAAATTTAGTTGTATAGTATGAGGTATTATATGGAAAATGTAATTAATAACAGTTTAACAATTGAATACATCATTGAGAATTATGGCAAGATGGTTTCTGCAATTTGCAGAAGGATGATACAAAATAAAGATAATGTAGAAGATGCTACCCAAGAGGTTTGGCTTGAGGTAAGTAAAAGCCTAAAAAACTTTCGTGGTGAATCAAAAATTACTACTTGGTTATATACCATTGCCTCAAGGGTTGTCATGAAAATGGCCAAGGAAGAACACAAATATTCTCTACACTTTCTTAGCAGCTATTATCACGGAGATGATATAGAGGCACCTGATTATGATGATTTTGATAAACAGTTATGGGTAAGAGAAATGTGTGATAAATGCCTGACAGGTACTTTGCACTGTTTAGATAATGAATCAAGGATGGCATATATTTTAAGGGATATTAATATGGTTCCTTATGCTGATATAGCTGAAATCCTCGAAAGAGACGAGGCAGGAGTAAGAAAGATGGTATCTCGTTCACGTAATAAATTGCGTAATTTTTTGAATGATGAATGCATATTAAAAAATCCAAATGCAAAATGCAAATGCAGAATGAGCAAATGGGTTAAGGAAGTGCATCTCCAAGAAGAATATCAAAAACTCAGTCAGACAGTGAATAAAATAAACCTTTACAGAGCGTCTGAAATAATACTTACAAAAAACAATTTAATAAATTGAAATTTAGTTGTCACAAGAATAAAAAACCTTCCACTAATTTATTGAAAACAAATTATGGGAGGTTTATTTATATGGAATTAGAACAAAAATTTAAATTATTGCAGGCAATTTATGCAGGAGCATTGGCAGATTCGGTTTTGCGAATGGGGAAGGAAGGAATACTTGAAAAAGTAACTTCAGAAAAGAGAGAAGAACAAATGATTACAGGTAAATTTCGCACAACACAATTTGGGATTGAAAAACCGGAAGAAGCATTTTTGAAGCTTTCTGAACTATTTGGCTGTGCAAACTGGGCGGTTGAAAATGAAAGTGGAGGCTTAACAGCCGAAGCAACAAAATGCATGCTTTGTGCAATGGCCAAAAAAATGGGAACACAGTGTCCATGCAACATTTACTGTTTGGACCCGATGGAAGGAATGATAAGAGGCATCAATCCAAACTTTACATTTAATGTAATAGAAACTTTATGGTCAGGTCAGAAATGCAAAGTTAATGTTGACGGTATAGTATAGGATTATAATATTTAAAAAATATTATAAAAAAGGTAAAAAACTATTGACAAATGGTAACATATTACCTGCCGTATAGGTAATATGTTACATAAAAACAAAGAGGTGCTTCTTGAAGGTGTTTATTTCAGATTGATTTTAACAATTATTTTATTTTGTGGTTTAATCTTCATGGTTGGTTGTGATGATGCTATATTTTCCAGTAGCAAAACCAACAATGATAATGAAAAATGTGAGGTGTGATATGTATAAATATAATTGTGAATATAATAAAAACATATATGATGGTATAAAAGAATTTTGCCAATGCGAACGGGTAAATGAGGAGTATATGAGAACATTGCTTGAAGAAGAAAAGTTAAAAATTTTTAATAATACAATAGCCGCATTAAAGGTAATGCGTGATTGTATTAATCAAATGGTTCTTAATACTTATAAAAAGCTTTATCAAAAATTTAAAACCGTTGACAATAAGTAATATGCCACTTATCATAAAAGTAACATATTGCATATTTTGGAGGACTTAAGAATGAATGAACTTGAACAGAAGGCTTATATTTTTGCAACGATATTTACTTTATCGAATAGGCTGCAGGCGCTTGGGGATGAATTTGATAAGAACATAACTACTAAGCAGTGGCTTTTTATTTTAGCAGTATCAAGATTTCAAGAGCCGCCAACTATCAGTGAAGTGGCAAATTTTATCGGATACTCACGTCAAAATGCAAAACGCATTGCAGCTGACTTGCATGAAGCAGGGTATGTGATATTACAGAAAGATAAAAATGATGCAAGGGCGTTACGAGTTAAACTTGATTCAGAATGTGTAAAATACTTTAAAAAAAGAGACAAACGAGAAATAGAATTCTTGAAACAAATTTTTACAGGGTTTGATGCTGAATTAACAAATAGTGTGTACAAAGGAATTGTTAAAATGGAACATAATATTAAGTTAATGGATCAAAAAAACAAGAAGGAGACCAACTATGAATTGTCAAGTAAAAAATGACAAATAAATCAAATAATTA
>DAIMMU010000177.1:0-5061 GCA_036720515.1 Sedimentibacter sp. | reverse complement strand
TCTCGTTATTTATTGTATGAAATCTTTTAGAGATATTTTTCAGTTCACAAATATAATCCATACTTTACCTCCGTAGGACTGTAAAAACTCTTTATCCTTATGTTATTCAAAACAGTTAAATAAGTTAATAATAAAAAACAGTAATATATTTAAAAATTTAAGTAAAACTATTATAAAGGCGGTGAGATTGTGTTTAAGAAATTAACAAATAAACTTAAAATGAAAAATTCAAGACCAACTAATCCGGGCAATGTTTATATTCCCGAAGAATTTGAAGTAGAAGAGCGAAAAAAAGACGTCGATGCAAATGAGAAATGACAATTGGAGGACATCCCTCTAAGACTGCCGCAGCAAAGCGGCTTGCTTTTCTTAGAGGTGTGTCCCCCTTCCTTTTTCCATTTATCTAAGGCGATGTACTCCATTCGTCACAATTCTTTAAAAATTCCGTCAATTGATATAGCTTATTCAAAACCTCATCGTTTACAGCATGCTCGATTATTTCCGTTTGTTCCAAAATATTCTTTTTAACTCCGATGCATTCTAAAAATCCAAAAATTATCATATGTCTTTTTAATAATTTGCCGCCTATATTTCTTCCTTTTTCGGTAAGAATTATACACCCGTATTTTTCATAAAAAACATAGCCCTCACTTGCAAGTCTTTTTATCATCTTTGTGGTTGAAGGGGGCTGTACATTTAATGCCTGAGACAAGTCATTTACTCTTACTTCACCTGATTTTTCAGACAGTCTGTATATCATTTCTATATAATCCTCCATTGATGATGAAAGAATTTCTTCATTTTTTATTTTATAACCTTTCAGAGTGTAAAATTCTTCGTTCATAAATCCTCCGCAATCAGTGTCAAAATTCGAATAATGTCATATTATAGTTAAAGAATGTTAGCTTAGGCTAAATTTATTCTCAAAAAATATTATGCATTTAAATTTTAAATATTACAGGAGTTTATTATGAAATTGATTGATGTTGGTGTCGGAGAAATTGTAAAAGTTGAAAAAAATACCGCACATGATTATTTAAAGGAAAGATTTTTGGCATTGGGGCTGACAAAGGGTGCTGACATAGAGGTACTGCGCAAAGGTCCGAAAAATAATTTGACGGTTTACAGAATAAGAGGCGCAATGATTGCCCTCAGAAATGAAGAATCGAATTTTATCGAGGTTTTGTAGGAGGGGGGTGACAGCATGGGACTCACAGCGCAGTCCGTCAAAATGGAATCATTAAAAGACATTTATGAAATAGAAAAAAGTGAAAAACAGTACGTGGTAGCCTTGGCGGGAAATCCCAATACAGGCAAAAGTACGGTTTTTAATTATTTAACCGGACTTAATCAGCATACCGGAAACTGGTCGGGTAAGACGGTTGTTTCAGCAAGGGGGGAGTTTAAACACAACAATAACGAATATATTATGGTTGACCTGCCCGGTTCCTATTCATTGTTTACCGCTTCTAAGGATGAAGAGGTTACAAGAGATTTTTTATGTTATGGAAATTATGATGCCGTGGTGGTGGTTGCAGACGCCACATGCCTTGAAAGAAATTTAAATTTGGTTTTTCAAGTATCGGAGCTTACAAACAAATTAATACTTTGCATTAATCTTATAGATGAAGCAAAGAAAAAAAATATTGAAATTGATAAACAAGGATTGGAAAGAGAATTAAACATACCTATTGTATTAACTTCTGCAAGAAGCGGTGAAGGTATGGATGTGCTAAAGGAATTAATTGAAAAAAATTCACGAAACAAAAACGGTGACGAGAAAGCAAAGAGCTTATTATATTTTGAACAGGATGCCGAAATAAGAGAAAAAATTTCTGAAAGCAACTATAATTATGCCAATGAATTAAAACATAAATATGTAAAGGAGGATATTAAAAAGCTTAACAGAGACAAAAGAATTGATGATATCGTAACATCAAAAAAATTCGGAATACCTATTATGCTTGCATTGTTGGGACTGATTTTCTGGATAACAATTCAGGGAGCAAACATACCATCCCAAATTTTAGCTGATACATTATTTAAATTACAGTATAAGTTGAATGATATTTTTATAAGCTTCGGTGCAAATGATTTTGTCAGGGGCATCTTAATAGACGGAATGTACAAAAGTCTTGCCTGGGTTGTATCCGTAATGCTACCTCCCATGGCAATATTCTTTCCTCTTTTCACACTTTTTGAAGACTTAGGGTACTTGCCAAGGGTTGCGTTTAATTTGGATCACATGTTTAAAAAAGCATGTGCACATGGTAAAATGTGTCTTACCATGTGCATGGGATTCGGATGCAACGCCGCGGGCGTAATAGGATGCAGAATTATTGACTCTCCAAGGGAAAGATTGATTGCCATTATTACAAATAACCTTGTTCCCTGCAACGGAAGATTCCCGCTTATCATAGTATTGTCCGCAGCATTTTTTGCATTTACGGGTTCTTTTGTGGACAGTATCATACCTGCATTATTTATAACCTTGATGGTTCTTTTGGGTGTATTTGCAACTTTGGCTATGTCCTATTCATTGTCTAAAACAATTTTAAAGGGTATCCCCTCAACATTTACTTTAGAGCTGCCTCCCTACAGGGCGCCGCAGGTGGGCAGAATAATTTATTCTTCTATAATTGACAGAACAATATTTGTGTTATCAAGAGCCGTAATTATTGCAGCACCTGCCGGTGCAATTACATGGCTGTTAGCAAATATATATGTGGGTGATATGAGTATATTGATTCACATGGCAGGCTTTTTAGACCCTTTGGGGAAAATTATCGGTCTTGACGGATTCATACTAATAGCTTTTATAGCAGGGTTTCCCGCAAATGAAATTGTACTTCCGGTACTGTTGATGGCATATATGTCTACGGGTAAATTGACGGACTTTGAAAGTATTGAATCTTTAAGACAAATTCTAATATCAAACGGTTGGACTGCTTTGACAGCCATAAATGTAATGCTGTTCTCTGTTCTTCACTGGCCTTGCTCAACAACATTGTGGACCATAAAAAAAGAAACCGGCAGTCTGAAATGGACATTTGCAGCATTTATGATCCCTACGGGAATTGCATTTTTCGTTTGCTTTATAACAGCAAGTATTTTCCGATTGATTTGGTAACAGTCGGTCATTGTAAAGCAAAGGATTTGAGCAAAGCTCAAATCCTTTCCCTATCTTTCTATTGCATTTTCGATTCTTCTTCTTACTTTTTCTTCTCCCATTATCTGCTGCAGCTCCCACACATCCGGCGATGATGCACGGCCTACAATTGCAATTCTTATTACGGTGCTTACATCTCCCACATGGCCCTTGTACATATCCGGATTTTTCTTGTAATCCTTGGGTTTTGCCGCATATCCGTTTTCAGATGCTATAATCCTTATTTTATCGAACCACTGACTTTGGTCGTCTCTGTGGTCATATGTATTCAAATAGTTCTTTAGAAGCTTTTTTGCTTCTTCTTCATTGATATTCTCGGGATAGCCGTCAACAATTTTGAAATATCCGTCGAAGAAATAACCGATGAAGTCTATTATTTGTTCGCAATACATCAAATCCTTGCGGGGCTTTTGACCTTCTCTTCCAACAGACAAAAGCTTAATCACTTCATCCTTATTCGATGATAAAAGCTTTGCGGCATCAGTTTTGTATTCATTTGCCCAGCTAAGCAAAAATTCATATATTTCCACCGCAGGAATTTTCAAAAGAACATCCTTGCTTATATTGTTTAATTTGTCTAAATCAAATAACGCTCCTGAATTGCTCATTTTTTCCAAAGTGAACTCAAAATCATCAATGGGGCTGTCGGGATTTTCCATTCTCCATTCTTCAAAATTTGAATTCAAAATAGTAAGCAGGTATTCTCGGACAGCTAAAGGATGATAACCTAATTCCCTGTAGTAGCCAAGACCTAATTCAGGGTCCTTTCTTTTCGAAAGCTTTCTTTTCGCACCATTATCCATTTTCATTAAGTGTGCAGTGTGGCAATAAACCGGTATTTTCCAACCCAATGTTTTAAATAATTCATAATGAATGGGAAGTGTTGAAAGCCATTCCTCACCTCTTACTACATGAGTTATTCGCATCAGGTGGTCATCCACCACGTGAGCAAAATGATATGTGGGTATACCGTTAGTTTTTAAAATTACAATATCCTGATAATTTTCATGAATTGACATACAGCCTCTTATAGCGTCGTCTATTTCAAATGTTCCTTCTTCCGTTCCTTCGGAGCGGAATCTTATTACAAATTCTTCTTTATTATTTAAATGTGCCTGAACTTCCTCAAGAGATAAATTCCTGTCTCTTGCCCATTTACCATAATATCCTGTATTTACATTTTCTTCAACCTGTTTATTTCTTAGCTCCTCCAATTCTTCTTCCGTACAAAAGCAAGGATATGCTCTGCCCATTTCAACTAAATGTTTAGCAAAGCACTGATAAACTTCAGCTCTGTTGCTTTGAAAATAGGGTCCGAAGTTTCCTGTTTCTCCTTCAATTCCTGCACCTTCATCAAATTTAAGCCCAAAATATTCAAGCGATGAAATTATTGTTTCTACAGCTCCCTCAACCTTACGTTTTTCGTCGGTATCTTCAATTCTTAGCATAAAAACACCGCTGCTTTGATGTGCCAAACGCTCATCCACAAATGCTCCGTACAAATTCCCCAAATGAATAAATCCTGTAGGGCTTGGTGCCAATCTTGTAACCTTGGCTCCTTCGGGCAGATTTCGCTTAGGATATGCTTCATTTTCATAATATTCGACTGTCTTCGTTATATTTGGAAATAATAATTCAGCTAATTTTTTACAATCCATTTTATCCTCCATTTTATTAAATAAGTACCAATTCAATCATTGATTGCCGTTGTGCACTCGTAACCTTGTTATTTAAAAATTAGGGACGGTCATAGACCGCCCCTTAATAATTCTGATACGGGTACATTCCTTCTACTCTCAAAGACTATCCCTTAAGAGAAGGTGTGTCCCCTTTCCCTAATAACCCATAGGGGAGTCGAACCCCTGATTCCACCGTGAGAGGGTGGCGTCTTG
>DAIMMU010000010.1:0-29758 GCA_036720515.1 Sedimentibacter sp. | reverse complement strand
AGGAGGAAATGGAGTTAGTAATCATAACAGGCATGTCGGGAGCCGGAAAAAGCCAGGCAATTAAGGTTCTTGAAGATATTAACTATTACTGCATGGATAATTTACCTCCTGCTCTCCTTCCCAATTTTGCCGAGCTTTGTAAAAGCTCATCAATGGATGTTAATAAGGTGGCAGTAGTTGCGGACATAAGAGGCGGGATTTTTTTCAAGGATTTATTTAACAGCTTGGAAGAGTTAAAAAACAAAGGGATTAAATATCGCATACTATTCCTTGATGCCTCGGATGATGATTTAATCAAACGATTCAAAGAACAAAGAAGACCTCATCCTTTAACTGCCACAGGGACTATTATTGACGGAATTTTGGAAGAAAGAAGCAGGTTGGAAGAAGTAAAAAAGAAATCCGATTATATAATTGATACAACAAGCATGAAGCTTGGAAGGCTGAAGGAAGAGCTTTTAAGAATTTTTGTAAAGGGCAGTATTTCCTACAATTTAAACATAACAGTAATGTCATTCGGATATAAATATGGGCTGCCTCAGGAATCAGACCTTGTTTTTGATGTTAGGTTTTTACCTAACCCATTCTATATAGATGAATTAAAAAACTATACGGGCAATGATAAAAATGTTCAGGATTATGTGATGAGTTTTGAAACTACAACCATATTTTTAAATAAGCTGATAGACATGCTGAAATTTCTTTTGCCCTTGTATATAAAGGAAGGAAAATCAAACCTTGTTATATCCATCGGCTGTACCGGAGGCAAGCATCGCTCCGTTACCATATCGAATTATTTGGCATCCATGCTTACGGCTGAAAACTTCAGAGTTTTAATAAATCACAGAGATGCGGGGAAATAGTACATAATGAAAATAGTAGTATTTGGCGGAGGGACAGGTCTTTCCATATTGCTTAGAGGATTAAAAAATTATACCAAGGATATATCGGCAATTGTCACTGTTGCGGATAATGGAGGGGGCTCAGGGGTATTAAGAGAGGATTTAGGCATGCTTCCGCCGGGAGATATGAGAAACTGCATTATTGCACTTTCAGATATCGAGCCTATAATGGTAAAGTTAATGCAGCATCGCTTTAGCGACGGATATTTGAAGGGACAAAGCTTTGGAAATTTATTGATAGCTGCCATGTATGAAATATTCGGTAATTACGAGCATGCTTTAAAGGAGATAGGTAGTATTTTCAGGCTTTCGGGAAAAGTTCTTCCCATGACGCTGCAGGATGCGCAGCTAAAAGCATTCCTTGATAACGGGGATTGTATTTTAGGAGAAAAATATATTCCGGAATATGTGAGTAAATTGGACGCTAAAATCGACAAGGTGTCATTGGTACCCAATGTATGCAGGCCGCTTGAGGAAACAGTTAGGGATATAAAGGAAGCGGACATTATCGTTCTGGGTCCCGGCAGCTTATTTACCAGCGTAATTCCAAATGTTTTAGTTGAAGATATACCTTCACTTTTAACTGAATCCAAAGCAACCGTATTCTATGTTTGCAATCTTATGACACAACCGGGAGAAACGGATAATTACAATGTTTTAGACCATGTGAATGCAATTATTAAGCATAGCAGAAGATATATGATTGATTATGTAATTGCAAATGATGAGAAGATCCCCGAAGATTTAATTGTAAATTATAAATACAAGGGAGCCAGGCAGGTACTGATTGATGATGAACAGATACAGAAATTAGAAGAAATGAATATAAGGGTTATCAGCAGCAATTTCATAGATATAAGAAAAAACTATGTCAGACATAATTCGGATAAAATCGGGCAGTTGTTGTTTAATTATGTTAATGAAAAGAATAATTAAAGGAAGTGACCCTATGGAAAAGTATACAAGTAATATAAATGCAGATAAGCTCGGCATTATTGATGGTATGATTGACTGGGTTAGAGTTGTAGACAGAAATAATGTAGTGTTGTATGCAAACAAAAAAATGAAGGAAGATTTGGGAGAAGAAATTATAGGTAAGAAATGTTACGAAGTGTTATGCAGAAATAACAGATGTGAATACTGCATTTCCAGCTCTACCTTGAAAGATGGCTCAATAATGCGAAAACAATACAGCTTTGGGAATAGAACGTACATGATTGTATCATCTCCGTTATTCAGTGATGACGGTAAAATTGAAGGGTCTGTTGAAGTGTTCAGAGATATTACCAATGAGTTACTGCTTGCTGAACAAATAAAAGAAAAAAACAAAAAACTTAATGATGATATAAACTTTGCCAAGAATATGCAAAAGAGAATGCTTCCTCCCAAAGGAATGTATAACGGGGTAAGCATTGATTATCTGTATGAATCGTCAGAATCATTAAGCGGAGATTTTTTCGACGTATTTGAAATAGATGAGAATAATACCGGCATTTATATTTGTGATGTTGTCGGACATGGTGTAACGGCATCTCTCCTAACAATCTTTGTAAGACAATCCTTAAGGACAATTGCCAAGGGAAATATGAGTATCAATAAAATTATGAAAGAGCTACATAAAACATTTTTGGCTTTGAATTTGGATTATGACAAATACTTTTCCGTATTTTTCGGCGTATTTAATAAAGCTTCCTATGAATTTAAATATGTCAATGCGGGACATAATTCAGTTCCGATTTTAATAGGAAATAAAAATATAACAATGCTTAAATCAAAAGGATATCCTATTGCAAATATATTTGATAACGTCAGTTATGATGTAAGCAAGATAAGTTTACGGGTGGGTGACAAATTACTCTTTTACACTGACGGCATAACGGAAGCAACAAACAATGAAGGAATGCAATTCGGGGTCGAAAATCTGATAAGAACCATAAAATCAGATGGAAATATATTAAAGAAAATTAAATTATCGGTTGATAATTTCAGTACAGTTCAAAAAGATGACTATGCGGTACTGCTTGCTGAAATACTGTAGCGGAAGGGGGGACACACCTCTGCTTAAGGGATAGTCTTTGAGGGTAGAGGAATGTTCACGTTTGAGAGGGGGAATAAGGAATGGATAATATTAAACTTGATTTAACCGGAAGCTTTATTAGTGAAGAAGAATTACATGAAATTAAGACGGAAATAATGTCAGCTCAGGAAACTCTTATAGACAGAAAAGGAGTCAGCAGCGAAATGACAGGCTGGCTTGACTACATGTACAGAATGGATGCCGATGAATACCGGGACATAAAAAATGCTGCAAAATATATTAAAGAAAACTCCGAAGCGTTTATTCTTTTGGGAATAGGGGGCTCTTATCTCGGCGCAAAAGCTGCGATTGAAGCGATAAGGGGAGACTTTCACAATGAATTATTCAGCCCGCAAGTTTATTATGCGGGACAGAATTTAAGCGGAGCTTATTTAAAAAAACTTATTAAGGTTATAAATGAAAAAAAAGTATGTATTATTGTAATTTCAAAATCAGGAACAACATTGGAAACAGCCTTGTCCTTTAGAATTTTCAGATGCCTGATGGAGGAAAAATACGGTGAGGAATCAAGAAATCGTATTTTCGTTGTAACCGACCAATTAAAGGGTGCTTTGAAAAATATGTCTGATTTAAAGAAATACAAAACATTTGCGGTTCCTGACGATATAGGAGGAAGGTATTCTGTAATTACTCCCGTCGGTCTTCTGCCAATGGCAGCTGCAGGTATTGATACGGATAAATTTATAGAGGGCTTAAGGTCCGGTGCGGAAGAATATACTAAAAGGGATTTTGAAAATAATATTTGCTGCCTTTATGCAGCAGCAAGAAATATTTTAAACAGAAGAAAAAAAGATGTTGAAATATTCGTAAATTACGAGCCTTCCTGCACATCGATAGCTGAATGGTGGAAGCAGCTTTTCGGTGAAAGTGAAGGAAAAGAAGGTAAGGGAATTTTTCCCGCTTCATTAAACTTTACTACAGACCTTCATTCAATGGGACAATTTGTTCAGGAGGGAAGGGAAATAATTTTTGAAACAAATTTAGCTGTTGAAAATAATGAAGATGACATGAAAGTTCCTTTTGACCCAAATGATTTTGATAAATTAAACTACATATCGGGAAAGACACTTAACTATATAAACAAAAAAGCTTTTGAAGGAACCTTCATGGCTCATAATGAAGGAAATGTGCCGGGGATTATTATTCGTGTTCCCAAAATGGATGAATTTTATCTTGCAAAGCTTTTTTACTTTTTCATGATGAGCTGCGGAATAAGTGGATATACTAACAAAATAGACCCCTTTACCCAGCCCGGGGTAGAAGCATACAAAAAGAATATGTTCAGGTTGCTTGGCAGGTCTGTTTGATAACACATGAAAATTAAAAGGAGACAGGAAAATATGATAAAATTAGGAGAAATGCAGGAATTAGAAGTTGCTAAAAAGGTAGACATAGGTGTTTACTTAAAAAGTGAAGATAATGAAAAACCCGAAGACAGGGTTTTGCTTCCCATTAAGCAGGTATCTGAAGACACAAAGGTAGGAGACAAAATAAATGCGTTTGTTTACAGAGACTCAAAGGACAGGATTATAGCCACAGTAAAAAGGCCAAGAATTGTTATGGGAGAAATTGCATATTTAAAGGTTGTTGAAATGTCAGGCATAGGCGCATTTATGAACTGGGGACTGGAAAAAGACTTATTTTTGCCCTTCAAGGAGCAGGTAGGTGATATTAAATTAAACGGAGAATACATGGTTGGTCTTTATATAGACAAATCGGACAGACTCTGTGCCACCATGAATTTGTTTAAGGTTTTAAGAACGGACTCTCCTTACAAGGTTAATGATGTCGTAAGTGGTACGGTATTCAGTTTAAAGAGGGGACTTGGAGCAATGATTGCAGTTGATGGCAAGTACTTAGGCTTAATACATGAGGGAGAAATTTTAAAGCCTCTTCGCCCGGGTCAATCGATTGAAGTAAGAGTCAGCAATATTAAGGAAGACGGTAAATTGGATTTAAGTTTTAAGGATGCTCCTAAGCTTCAAATTGATAAGGACGGCGAAAAAATACTCAAAGCGCTTATAAAAAACAAGGGAGTCATACCTTTGAATGATGACAGCAGCCCTGAGGAAATTAATAAAATTTTAGGATTGAGCAAAAGCTCTTTCAAAAAGGCTGCGGGTCATTTAATGAAGAGGAGAGTAATAATTATGACTAAAAGCGGCATTAAAATGATTGACAATGATGGTAAAGAACAAAAAACAACAACTGATAAAAAAGCTTATAAAAGAAATAACAGGAAATAACACGGTTGACAAATATTGAGAATGAGCTAATAATATTAATGTATATGAATATTTTTAGAATATAACAAAAGAAAAGGAGATTAATATATGTCTACACCACACAATAGCGCTGTTTTAGGGCAAATTGCCGAAACTGTTTTATTACCCGGCGATCCCTTGAGAGCAAAATTTATTGCGGAAAATTTTCTTGATGATGTTGAACAATTCAACGCAGTGAGAAATATGTTCGGTTTTACCGGTACTTACAACGGGAAAAAGGTTTCTGTAATGGGAACCGGCATGGGATGCCCATCAATAGGGATTTATTCTTATGAATTGATACATACATATGGAGTTAAAAATCTAATTCGTGTCGGCTCCTGCGGAGCTTATGACCCAAATTTGAAGCTATATGATATAATTCTTGCAATTGGTGCAAGCACGGATTCAAATTATGCCGCACAGTATGCTTTGCCGGGAATTTATTCGGCAACGGCTTCATGGGAGCTTTTATCAAAGGCTAAGAAGGCTGCGGATGAAAATAATATACACACAGTCGTTGGAAATATTGTAACTTCCGATGTTTTTTATCACGATGACACGGACAGCTGGAAAAAATGGGCGAAGATGGGCTGCTTAGCGGCTGAAATGGAAACTTACGCCTTATATTGCAATGCAAACAGAGCCGGAGTAAATGCTCTTACCGTATTAACAGTATCGGATTCCATCGCAAACCATACGGAAACAACCGCGGAGCAAAGAGAAAAAGGCTTCAAGGATATGATGAAAATAGCTTTGGAGTTAGCGTAGAGGTATTTACATATAATGATGCAAAAAATAGGAGGATTTAAAATGAAAAAAGCATTATCACTTTTTTTGGCTGTTTTGATGATTCTGTCATTAACAGCATGCGCGCAGGGACCTTCAGAAAAGAAGGGCGAAACTTACAAGGCGGCGCTTCTTTTAAACGGAACATTGGGGGATAAATCATTCTTTGACTCAGCTAATGACGGACTTGAAAGATTGAGGGATGAATTAGGCGAAGACGTATTTGATTTCAAGCCTGAACAAATGGGAGCAACAGCCACCGATGAACCTAATTGGGCTCCAACACTGCTGGATTACTGTGAAACAGGCGAATATGACGTAATAATAGTAGGTACATATCAGATGATTGAGGGACTTGCCGATGCAGCAACACAATTCCCGGATCAAAAATTTATATTCTTTGATGAAACATTTGATTTCTCTTCAGGAGACTTCAAAAATATTTACAATGTATTGTACAAGCAAAACGAAGTATCGTTCTTGGTAGGAGCTGCCGCTGCAATGATGACTACAGATGAAAGACTTCCTATGGTAGACCCGGCGACTAAATCGATAGGCTTCTTAGGCGGAATGGAAAATCCAATAATCAATGACTTTTTGTTAGGATATATTCAGGGAGCTAAGCATGTTGAACCTGATATAAAGGTTGCTATAGGATATGTCGGAGATTTCTGGGATTCGGCAAGAGGTAAAGATATTGCATTGGTTCAGTACCAAAGCGGCGGCGTTGATGTCGGCTATAATGTTGCGGGAGCAGCAGGATTAGGTCAAATTGAAGCAGCCGAGGTTGCAAAAAGATATGCTTTTGGTGTTGACTCCGATCAGGCGGCATTACTTCCCGAACAGGCAGAATACATTCCTACATCAGCACTTAAAAATGTAGGTAATTCATTAATCAGAGCAATCAAGCTTGACTTGGAAGGAAAATTGCAGTATGGAACGGCGGAATCCTTGGGTTTTGCTGAAGGCGGAGTTAATTTGGTTAAAGATGCTCATTATGAAGAAATGCTGCCTGAAGATATCAGGGAAAAAATAGATGAATTAGAAAAAGATATTATAGACGGTAAAATAGTAGTTGATACTGCCTTAGGAAAAACTCAAGAAGAAATCGATGCTATAAAAGCTTCGGTAGAGTAAAAGAAATGTCATTCTGAGCTGCAGGTGAAATCTCATATATTAAAAATGAGATTCTTCACCATGCTCGGGATGACTATTAACTATTGATGATTAATAATTGATAACTTAGGAAGCTGTCAATTATTAGTCATTAATTTATTAATGGAGGAGATTATGGGCGATAAGGTGCTTCAGATGAACAACATTATGAAAATTTACCCCAATGGGGTGGTTGCTGTCGAAGATGTTACATTTGAATTGGAAAAAGGTGAGATTCATGCATTGTTAGGCGAAAACGGAGCAGGAAAAAGCACGTTGATGAAGGTATTGTTCGGTATTGAGACGCCGGAACAAGGAGAAATAATTCTAAACGGCTGCAAGGCAGATATTAAGTCACCTCAGGAAGCTATAAAAATGGGAATAGGAATGGTGCATCAGCATTTTATGCTTGTTCCGTCATTGACTGTCGCCGAGAACATTGTCTTAGGCGTTGAGCCTATAAAAAGCAGCCTTTTTATAGACGAAGAGAAGGCTTTTAAATTATCAAAAGAAATAGCGGAAATATACAACTTCGATATTGATGTTACCGAAAGAGTCGAAGAGCTGCCCGTTGGACTGAAGCAAAAGGTTGAAATACTAAAAGCTCTTTACAGAGGGGCGGATATTTTAATATTGGATGAACCTACTGCCGTTTTAACTCCTCAAGAAACGGAAGAATTATTTGTACAGCTGAAGAAGCTTAAAGAGAAAGGTCACACAATTATATTTATTTCCCATAAATTAGACGAAATTAAAGAAATATGCGACAGAGCAACCATAATGAGAAATGGCAGAAGCAAGGGAACGTTTTTTGTAAAGGATATATCGACTGCTGAAATGTCAAGGCTTATGGTTGGAAGGGATGTTGTGGTGACTTTCGATAAAAAACCTGTCGAATTAAAGGAAACCGTATTGAAGGTGAGGAACCTTTGCATTACCGGCTTCACAGGAATAAAAAGAGTTGACGATTTGTCCTTTGACGTAAAAGCCGGTGAGATTTTCGGCATAGCAGGTGTTGAAGGAAACGGTCAGGGGCATTTGGCGGAAGTTCTGACAGGGCTTTCAAATAAATATAAAGGCGAAATCACCATTTTTGACCGGGATGTAAAAAAACACAACATCAGAGAATTAAGAGATTTGGGAATGGCTCATATCCCCGAAGACAGAATGACCTTCGGATGTGCAAAGAATATGAATATAATGGACAATATGTTCACCAACCAATATCATAAACCTGAATATTCCGGGAAAGTGCTCCTTAAGAATAAAAAAATCGAAAGCAGAGTCAATGATTTAATTAAAGAATACTTGGTAAAATGCAAGTCATATAAGCAAAATGTGGGGATGCTTTCGGGAGGGAACATTCAGAAGGTAGTTGTTGCCAGAGAATTTTCAACTGACCCTAAAATAATTATTGCTAACCAGCCTACAAGGGGTATTGACGTAGGAGCAGCTTCCTTCATAAGACAAAGAATTATAGAATTCAGAGACGCAGGCTGTGCGATTATCCTGATATCCGCAGATTTAAATGAAGTATTGGAATTAAGCGACAGATTAGCTGTTATTTACAAAGGAAAATTTTCCGGTGTATTTAATGATGTGAAGAATTTAACAGAAGCTGAACTCGGAAAATACATGTTAGGAATAAAAAGAGACGATAGGCTGGAGGGTATAATATATGAACAGTAATACCAAATTAAACATATTGCGAATTGTATTGTCCGTACTCATCGCTTTATTAATTTCATTCGGAATAATTTTTATAACAAGTGAAGAACCTGTCAAAGCGATAATTCAGCTTCTTACAGGACCACTTCAAAGCCAGAGACGTTTCGGAAATGTTATTGAAGCAATGATACCCTTAATATTTACGGGTGTCGGAGTGAGCATCATGTTTGCAGCCAATGAAATAAATTTAGCAGGTGAAGGTGCTTTCCATATAGGGGGATTAATAGCAACATATTTTGCGTTAAATACTGTCTTGCCTCCCGTAATAAGCCCCATTGCCGCTATTGTTGCAGCCGGCTTATTCGGAATGCTTGTTACCGGAGTTCCCGCGGTAATGAAAATTAAAACAGAATCGGATGTATTGGTTTCATCGCTGATGATGAATTATTTAATATTGTATTTTTCAAATTATGTTTTAAACAATATGCTAAGAGACCCTAAGGCGGGAGCTGTTGTTTCATATGCTGTTCCTGACATTACAAAGTTCAGCACGATATTTCCCGGAACAAGAATTCACGTCGGATTGTTCATAGCTTTAGCTGTGGCAGTAGTTGGATATGTGTTTCTGTACAAGACAAAAATAGGCTATGAGATTCGTATTACCGGAGAAAACAGGGATTTTGCAAGATATTCCGGAATAAATACAGTAAAAATCACATTGGTTTCTCAATTGGTCGGAGGATTTATTTTTGGTGTGGGCGGCGGAGTGGAGCTCCTTGGAATGTACAACAGATTTACCTGGACATCGCTGTTGGGCTATGGGTGGGATGCAATAATTATTACCACATTAGCTAAGAAAAACCCCATATATGTTCCACTTGCGGCATTTTTCCTTGCTTACCTCCGTACGGGGGCATCCATTATGTCGCGCTCCACAGATGTAGCAACGGAAATAGTTACAATAACCCAAGGTATAATAATTCTGTTAATTGTTGCGGAGCAGTTCCTAAGCAAATACAAGCATAAAATTATTTCAAGAGAAGCAAAAGCAACTTTGATTGAAAAGGAAGGTGAATAATATGATAATTGATGCGATTTTTTCACCGGAATTTTTAAATGCAACATTAAGAGCGACAACTCCCATTTTATTCGCGGCATTGGCTTCTGCCATAGCTTCAAAATCAGGAGTTGTTAATATGGCATTGGAGGGCATTATGCTTTTTACCGCACTTTTTGGGGTGATATTCAGTGCAGCGTTTCAAAGTGCATGGTTAGGTCTTTTGGCAACCATGGCAGCGGGAGGCTTTATAGGATTCTTCCTTGCATTCTTTGTTCTGAGATTAAAAACAGACGAAATACTTGCGGCAATTGCTATAAACTTGATTGCCAATGGTGCAACCATATTAATCCTTCTTGCGGTATCCGGGGACAGGGGAATTTCTACGTCAATCCATAGCATCATAATACCAATGATTACACTGCCGCTTATTAAAGATATTCCGTTTTTAGGAAAGGCGTTATCAAACCAGAATATTTTGACTTATATTTCTTTAATAATGGTTGCGGTTGTTCATATATTCTTGTATAGAACGCCATTGGGTCTTCAAATAAGAGCGGTGGGAGAAAATAAGGATGCTGCCGAATCAGTCGGTATAAGTTCAACGAAAATTCGTTATATATCATTGACCATAAGCGGTGTTCTTGCTTCAATGGGAGGTTATTTCCTTTCGGGAGGATATATGACTAAATTTACAACAGGAATGAGTGCCGGCAGAGGCTTTATTGCATTGGCGGCAAGCGCTATGGGAGGGAATACACCCATAGGCTCATTTTTGGTATCATTGCTCTTTGGTGCTGCGCAGGCACTTTCCAACATACTTCAGCTTGGAAAATGGTCTTATGAATTAGTCCAAATGCTGCCGTACGCAACGACACTGACAGGTCTTGGCATATACAGCTATATTAGAATGAAAAAAAGACAGCGCCTGACGGGTAGGTAATTTATAATCCTTAGCGGCGCAAATTCGCAGGAATGGTATTTATAAATAAAGGCAGTCATCCTGAGCTGACGCTCAGGATGACTGCCTTAGACAAATAATGGGTAAGATTTAGATAATTGTTACATTAGCAGCCTGAGGTCCTCTTGCTCCTTCAACTACTTCAAAAGTAACTTTTTGTCCTTCTTCCAAAGTTTTAAATCCGTTTGACGAAATTGCGGAAAAATGTACAAACACGTCATTTCCTTCGTCGCTTGTAATAAATCCAAAACCTTTCGCAGAATCAAACCATTTTACCGTACCTGTTTTCATTAAAAATCCTCCATGTTTTTTATAAATAATTAATATAATGAAAAAGAACTACACATGTAGTTCTTATCACGTCTCCTTGAAATACCAATATTAATATAAGTAATGCGATCATATCTATATTAATGTATTATTTCGAAAAACAATTACTACTATGCTACAGTAACATTGCTAGCCTGAGGCCCTTTTTGACCTTCAACTATGTCAAAGTTAACTTTTTGGCCTTCTTCCAATGTTTTAAATCCATCTGATATTATTGCGGAAAAATGTACAAACACATCTTTTCCGTCATCACAGGAGATAAATCCAAAACCTTTCTTAGAATCGAACCATTTTACTGTTCCTGTTTTCATTTAAAAGAATCCTCCGATATTAAAAAAGATACATGTATTGTAACAGTTTTTCATGTAAATTGCAATACATATTTATTAAAAAATGAAAAATAGTTTTACTGGCTGAGGAAATCAGAAACATAGTATAGCAAAAATGAAAATGTTTTACAATAAAATCAATTAATGCATAATGGTGCATAATTATAAAAATAATATTTATATAATAACAATTGAAAAAAAACCGGTACTTTGTTATAATTGTTTAGTATAAATATATTTAATAAAGGTGTAACATGATTAAACATTTTCTGAAAATATTTTTTTCATCTCTATTGCTTATTTCCGTAATATTAAGCGTTACAGCCTTAGGGTATATTTTTTTGTACGATAAAGATATTGTAATAGGGAAAATAGAATTAACAAATGAAGAAAGCAAAAAATTAGAATTTTATGAATCCGGTACCTTTGATTATGGAACAACCGTTGGCAAAGCTGCGTCTAATAAAAAAAGATTCAATATTTTAGTGGCAGGATTAGAAAATCAAAGAACTGATACTCTGATGGTGGTTAGCTATGATATTGAAGGAAAAACAACAGATATAATTTCATTGCCAAGAGATACATATTTACCGAGAAATGAAGATGACGGACCGGAATTTAAAAAAATAAATGCGGTATATGCAAAAGAAGGTATGGAAGGTCTTACCTTAAGAGTTCAGGAATTGTTGGGAATTCCAATTGAAAAATATGCGGTTATCGATTATGAAGCAGTTATTGCATGTGTTGATTTAATTGGGGGAGTCGAAGTGAATGTTCCGTTCCATATGGAATACACCGACCCTTATGACGATCCTCCATTGTACATTGATATTCCCGAAGGTGTGCAGTTCTTAAACGGAGAGCAATCATTGAAATTTTTAAGATACAGAAAAGGATATGATAATCAGGATTTGGGAAGAATAGAAGCTCAGCAGCAGTTTATCAAGTCTTTTACGAAAAAAGCTTTGGGCTTTCAACTGCCGGCATTGATTAAAGAAGCATATTCACATATTGAAACAAATATACATGCTGCTGATTTGTTAAATTTATCAAGTGATTTAATTGGATTTTCTGCAGATAATATTAGCATGAATACTTTGCCCGGCATTGAAACACCATTGGAAGGATTATCATTCTACATACCTGAAGAAGACGGAATTAAAAATTTGGTCTATTCATTATATGACTTAAATATAAGCACCAATACTAACTGAAAGGCGGACTTTTATGAAACAGTTTATTAAAGCATTTTTATTTTCTTTAATAATATTTTCTGCTGTTATAGCAACAGGTATATTTACTTATGCAAAATTCATGTCTCCTGAGGGAATTACCGAAGAATTCCCTGATGATGAGGATCAGATAAAACAAGCGGAAGAAGATGAAGAGGAATTTGCTTCACCTCTTGAAAAAGCAATACATGACAGCAACCGTGTCAATGTTCTCTTAATAGGAATGGAAGGACCAAGAACGGATACTATCATGCTTTTCAGCTATGACAGAAAAACAAAGGAAGGCAACATTATATCGATTCCAAGAGATACCTACTATTATAGAGATGAATATGATAAATATTCCGAGATGCAAAAAATAAATGCGGTGTATGGCAGCGAAAAAGAGGGCTATCAAGCACTTATGGATACAGTGGAAGATATAACGGGAATTCCTGTGGATAAATATGTTTCGGTTAAATATGACGGTGTAAGAGCGGCGGTGAAAGCAATCGGAGGCGTAAATTTCAATGTTCCTTTTCACATGAAATATACGGACATATATGATAACCCGCCCAACGGTTTTTATATTAACATACCTGCAGGGCAGCAAATTATTGATGGTGATAAAGCTATAGAACTTTTAAGATTCAGAAACGGGGACCCCGGTTATCCGTCCTATCCTGACGGCGATATAGGCAGGGTAAAAACACAGCAGGAATTTATTCAGGCAGCGGTTAAGAAGTCCTTAAGCTTAAAACTGCCAAACGTCATAAACGCTGTATATCCGCATGTTAAGACAAATTTCACGCTGACCGAATTGGTCGGACTTGCAAAGGATGCAATAGGGTTTACAACCGATAATCTTTCTTCAGCCATATTGCCCGGAGAGCCGAAATATTTAGGCAAATTATCTTTTTATATACCAAACGGGCAGGAAATAACCAAGGCAATGTACGATTTATATGATGTGCCTCTATCGGCAGATACAAACGAAGAAAATGTAGCTGATGCCGCAGAAACACCCTAAGCGCTCTGATCCTGTTTCCGACGAGGAAGCAAGTATTTTGGTCAATGAGACTGCGAATTAAGGAGGTAATTTTATGCTTAAACCAAAGGCATTAAAAATCGGCGACAAGGTTGCAATAATAGCTCCTTCCTCAGCCACTGATTTAAAATCCGTTGAAAACGGAGAAAAGAAAATAAAAGCTTTGGGCTTAAATCCCGTAATGTTTCCAACCTGCTATAAAAATTACGGGCATTTGGCAGCGCCGGATGAAGAAAGAGCCCGGGATGTAAACGATGCTTTTAAGGATGAAAGCATTAAAGGAATAATTTGTTTAAGAGGAGGCTACGGAACTCCCCGTATATTAGACCTGTTGGATTATGAAATGATAGCTTCAAATTCGAAGGTTTTTGTAGGATTCAGCGATATAACCGCACTTCATACGGTATTTAATCAAAAATGCGATATGGTAACCTTCCACGGACCTATGGCTACATCAAACTTTGCCAAAATAAAAAATGATAAAGTTGAATTTGAACATTATTCCTGCAAAAGCTTGGTTAAAAATATTTTTACCGGTGAGCCTATCGGTTTATTTAATAATCCAAACAATGAAGAGCTTAAAAGTCTTTGCTCCGGCAAAGCAGCCGGACTTTTATCGGGAGGGAACCTTACACTTTTAGTTTCAACATTGGGCTCAAAATATGAAATTGATACAAAAGGCAAAATACTTTTCATAGAAGAAGTGGGAGAGCCCATTTACAAAATAGACAGAATGCTGACATCATTAGCACTTGCGGGTAAATTTGATGATTGTGCCGGAATTATACTTGGAACATTTGTAAATTGCGAAAGAGAAAAAAAGGCTTATGAAGGAGGCTTAGACCTTACCTTGGAAGAAGTTGCAGAGAATACTTTACTTAAATACAACAAGCCTATAATATACAACTTTAAGGCAGGACACAATTTCCCTCAGCCTACATTGGCATTGGGGACAAAGGTTAATATTGATGCAGATTTAAAACAAGTAATATTTTTAGAAAGCGGCACGTCATCTTGAGGGAGGAATGACGCAGAGGGTGTGCCAAAGGTGACGGTCTTGCCGGACAACCTATTTTTTTGAGCGTACAAAGCATTATAAAATATCAAAAGGAGCGGAAATGGAGCCATTATTAAGAGATACATACGTAGAAATCAACTTGGATAATATTGCATACAATATGCGAAAAATCAAAGAAACAGTGGGAAACGATGTAGCGATAGCAGCGGTGGTGAAGGCTAACGGATATGGTCACGGCGCTGTAGATATAGCACGGACAATTATGGAAAACGGCGGTGATTATTTAGCGGTTGCAACCTTAACCGAAGCTCTTGAGCTAAGAAAATATCATCCCCAATATAAAATATTTATTATGGGCTACACTCCTGATGAATACTTGGAACATGTAGTAAAAAACAATATCACCCAAACAATTTTTTCATTGAGACAAGCAATAATTTTGAATGAATGGGGAGTTAAATATAATAAAAAACCTGCTGTGCAAATCAAATATGATACAGGTTTTAATCGTATCGGTTACAGAGATTCACAGGAAAGTATAGATGAAATAGATAAAATGTTTGATTTGAAAAACATATCGGTTGAGGGAATTTTTTCGCATTTTGCACTTGCCGGTGCCGAAGAAGATGAAATCCAATATAACAGTCTGATGAATGCGGTAAAAAAATTGGAGGAAAAGGGAAGGCATTTTAAATACAAGCATATATGCGACAGTATTGCAGGTATCGACTATCCTCAATACAGATTAAATATGATTAGGCCGGGAGCGATTATTTATGGTCTTAAATCATACCATGATGATTCCGTTGTACTAAAGCAAGCAATGAGATTTAAATCCAAAATTTACCACATTAAAACTTTGGATAAAGGCGAAGGCGTAAGTTATGATTATTTGTGGAGAGCCCCGGATAAATGCACGGTTGCAACACTTCCATTTGGCTATGCCGATGGTTACCCGAGAAATATGAGAGACAAAGGATTCGTGACCATAAATGGCAAAAAAGCTCCGATCATAGGTGTTATATGCATGGACCAGTGTATGGCTGACATATCTCACATACCTGAAGCAAGGGTTGGCGATGAAGTTATAATATACGGAGACGGCGAAAATAATACACTTAATATTCATGAAGCCTCCAAATTGGCGGAAACCAATAAAAATGAGCTTGTATGCCGTATAACGATAAGAACTCCGAGAGTTTATATAAAAGATAACAAGGTGTGCAAAGTGTTAAATTATTTACTTAGGGATTAAGTTTAAAGGTATGGGGACACCCCTTTACTATAGGGTTAGTCTTCGAGGGAAAAAGGAATGTCCCCCATTTGATTGGTTACACAAAAGGAGATAATATGGACATTAATAACAGAATTGATGAAATATTTGATGAATTAGTGGAAATAAGAAGGGATTTTCACAAGAATCCCGAGCTTAGCCAAAATGAATTCAGAACACAGGGAAAAATCCGCGAATATTTAAATAAGTGGGGAATTGAAAACCATATTTGTGCTGAAACAGGCGTAGTCGGAATAATAAGAGGGAAAAGACCAGGGAAAACAATCGGCATAAGAGGAGATATCGATGCCCTTCCAATACTTGAACAAAGCAAGGCTTCTTACTGCTCCGTTAATCCCGGTGTAATGCATGCCTGCGGACATGATGCCCATACGACGGTAGTGCTTGGTGCGGGGAAAATAATAAAGGAATTGGCCGATTCGGAAGAATCAATAAATGGAAATGTCAAGCTGTTTTTCCAGCCGGCGGAAGAAACAATCGGAGGCGGGGACAGAATGGTTAAGGAAGGATGCATGGAAAATCCCATGGTTGATTATGTTTTAGGGCTTCATGTCATGCCTTATTTAGAAGCGGGAATGGTGGAGCTTAAATACGGAAAACTTAACGCCTCAACGGATTCCATAAATATAACATTGAAAGGAAAATCTTCACACGGAGCATATCCGGATAAGGGGATAGATGCCATTGCAATGGCAGGAAATGTGATAACTGCATTGCAGACAATAGTAAGCAGAAATACTTCTCCTTTAAATTCAGTGGTTATATCGCTTGGTAAAATTTCCGGCGGTGCCAAGGAAAATATAATTGCCGATGAAGTTCAAATTACAGGTACCTTGAGAACCTTAGATGATGAAACCAGAAAATACACCAAGGACAGAGTTTCGAGTATTGTGCATAATGTTGCCGCGGCATTCGGCGGAGAAGGAATCACAAGGTTTTATGACGGCTACCAGGCATTGATTAATGATGATGAAGTTGTGGATGTAATTAAGGAAAATGCGGAAAAGCTGTTGGGCAAAGAAAATGTTGTGTTTAAAGAATTTCCAAGTCTTGGGGCAGAGGACTTCTCATATTTTATAGATGCCGCAAAGGGTGCATTCTTCCATTTGGGATGCGGTGATGCAAAAAAAGGAATAACATCCCCGATACATACCGAGCATTTTGATATCGATGAAAAATGTCTTAAGATCGGAGTTAGACTGCAGGTGGAAAATATATTGACCCTGATGAAGTAAGGATAAATATTTTTGAAAATTAATTATATGGAGGGAAAAATGAAAGTATTTATAAGCGTGGATATTGAAGGAATTACCGGAGTTACGGCATGGAGCGAAACAGAGCTCGGGAACCATGATTATATCCAATGTGCGGAGCAAATGACTAAAGAGGCTGTAGCAGCATGCGAAGGTGCAATTGCTATAGGGGCAAAGGAAATTTTAATTAAGGATGCGCATGATTCGGCGAGAAATATTGATATTACCAAGATTCCAAGATGCGCAAAGCTCAGCCGCGGCTGGACTTCTACACCTGATTCCATGGTGGCAGGATTGGATGAAACATTTGATGCGGCAATATTTATAGGATATCATTCGGGAGCGGGTTATGACGGAAGTCCGTTAGCTCATACAATGAATGGAAGCAATAACTACATGAAGGTTAACGGGGAATTAGCATCCGAATTTGTAATTAATTCGTATCTTGCAGCAAATTACGGAGTTCCGGTAGTATTTTTAAGCGGAGACAAAATGCTTTGTGAAACTGCAAAGAAATTCAACAAAAACATAGAAACCGTCGCTGTGAAGGAAGGCGTCGGAGGTGCTACAATCAGTATAAATCCGGAATTATCATGCGAATTGATAAAAGAGGGAGTAAAAAATGCTCTTAAACATATTTCAGCTTGCAAAATAGATATTCCTGAAAGGTTTGAAGTAGAAATTAATTACAAGGAGCATAACAGTGCAAAGAGAGCATCCTATTTTCCGGGAGTTACACAAACAGGCTCACATACGGTTGTATATACAGCCGATAATATAGATGAATTCTCGGTAACAAGAATGTTTATATTGTAAATTGAGATTTCAATAGCAGAGTTATTATTATATAACACTTGCAAAAATTAGCCGATGGTTTAATAAACCACCGGCTTTAATAATATTTACGCAAATATGAAAACCCCTTTAAGCATTAGAAATACTGAAAAAGCAGATTGTAACAGCACTATACATAATCGGATAAAATTCGACTTATTTCCGCATTATTTATATGAAAAAAATAAATATTTATTATCGTATGTGTTTTTTTGTTAAATTCTTTAATCTTGCCATATACACATGCTGAAGCGTTTGATTTACTTAAGCAATTCAAAAAAAGATTCTCTTTTATTATTCTTAGTATTGATTATTGTGTACAAATAGTTAAATAAACTATCAGATAAGAGGTTTGACCCTAAAATAGCTGAATTGTTTTTAACGATATATAAAACTTACATTAGCTAGTCATAAGATACTTCATTAAAGTATTTAGAATACATTTCAAAATTAAGGATGTGCATATGAAGCATAATAATCATAAGTTTAAAGTACCGTATGACATAACTGAAGAAAGCATAAATAAATATCTAAAGTTAGAAGAATTTACTGATAATATAATACTCTTTATTGATATGGAAGGCAGAATTGTTGATGCAAATAATGCGGCAATAAAAGCTTATGGTTATTCATATGAAGAGTTGATTTCAATAAACATCGCAGATATCAGAGCGGATTGGGTCTATACAGAGGAACAAATGAAATTGGCTATAAATGCGGGAATTCTTTTCAAAGCAAAACACCGCCGCAAAGACGGCAGCTGCTTTGATGTGGAGGTCAGCTTTTTAGGCTGTGCTATGAATAATAAGCATATACTTGCAAGCATAGTCAGAGACATAGCAGACCGGAATTCAGCAGAAGAAAAGCTTAAGGCAGAAAAAGAACTTTTCAGAACAGTATTCGAGCAATCACCGATAGGCATGGCATTTTGTAAAGCAAACGGAGAAATTATCGATGCAAATCCAATGCATGCAGAAATTCTTGGCAGATCGGTTACTGAGTTAAAACGTTTGGGGTGGAAATACATAACACTTCCGGAAGATATAAACGAAAATTTAAAAAGATATAAAGAATGTATTACAAAAGCTGATTCAACAACTAAAAGGTATATAAAACCGGACGGATCCATTGTTTGGGGAAACTTGACTATTGCATCCTTATCATTTGAAAATAGATCTAAACAAATATATCTGTGTATGCTGGAAGATATAACAGAGCGTATTGAAGCAGAGGAAAAATTGCATGAAAGCGAAAGAACCAGGGCGATGATACTGTCAAATTTGCCGGGAATGGCATATCGCTGCAATATTGACAGAGAATGGACTATGCAGTTTGTATCTGATGGGTGCTATGAATTAACAGGTTATAAGCCGGAAGACCTTGTGGGAAATAAAGAACTGTCATTTAATGAATTAATTGATCCCGAATTCAGGGAGTATGTACGGATAAAATGGGAAGAAGCAATAATTTTGGGTGATGTATTTAGAGAAGAGTATTCAATTACAACTGCAATGGGAGATGTTAAATGGGTTTATGAACAGGGCCGTTGCGTGTATTGTGAAAATGGACGCGGCATAGCTCTTGAAGGACTGATTATTGATATAACGGAAAGGAAAAAGAAGGAAGACGAAATAAATTATCTGAACTATTATGACGTTTTAACCGACTTATATAATCGCAGGTTTTTTGTAAAAAGATTAATAGAATTAGATGAAAAAAGCTGCCTTCCTCTTTCTGTTATTATCGGAGATATAAACGGATTAAAGCTGATAAATGATGCATTCGGCCATGCTCAGGGTGATAGGCTGATTGTGGCGATTGCAAGAATAATAAAGGATTGCATCAGGAAAAATGATATTGCGGCAAGGACGGGAGGAGATGATTTCAGTATACTTCTGCTTGAAACCGACGATATTGAAGCTTATGAAATAATGGATAGAATCGAGTCCGCCTGCAATGAATATATCAGCAAATCTAATGATGCAATGTTTATAACTAATATTTCACTTGGCTGTGCGACGAAGATAAGTGAAAAAGAGCCCATTGAGGATATTATAAAAAGTGCGGAAGACAGAATGTATCTTAACAAGCTTCTGCAGAACAAAAGCTTGCATAACTCGGTTATTTCTTCAATAAAAACGACTTTATTGGAAAAAAGCCAAGAAACAGAAGAGCATGCCCTGAGACTGATTAAATTATCAACCTCAATCGGACGAAAAATGAAGCTGACAGTTGAGCAGCTGAATGAGCTTGAGCTTTTATCAACACTTCATGATATAGGTAAAATAGGAGTCAGCGATAATGTAATAAATAAGCCCGGAAAATTAACATGCGAGGAACGGGTTCTTATGAACAAGCATCCAGAGATTGGCTATAGGATAGCCATGGCATCACACGAGCTTTTGCCGATTGCAAATTATATTCTATGCCATCATGAGCGTTATGACGGAAACGGATACCCGCAAGGCTTAAAAGGTGAAGAAATACCTTTGCTCGCAAGGATTATATCAGTTGTAGATGCTTATGATGCAATGACTGAGGACAGGTCCTACCGGAAAGCAATGACAATGGAAAATGCTATCCGTGAAATTAAAAGAAATGCCGGCACACAGTTTGACCCTGAAATAGTAAAAATATTTATTGATACAGTATCAGAGGCGATAGATTTATAAGGAAGTTAATCAGAGTGTTTGATTATTACAGTAGATTATTACAATAGATTGAAGTCAAAATTATTTTCGAATTAAATCATAATTTTTGACTTCAATTTTTTGCTTTAATTTGACATGAGAAATTATTATTGTATAATTAGAATAATGGATAAAGAATAAAATTTGCAGATAAGAAATTATGGTATTTTACTATATGAAAGCGAGGAAATAATATGTTCAGAGAAATGAGAAGAAAAAATCAATTACTGTCTATGGAAGACACAAGGGCTGTAATGGCCAGATGTACAAATGGTGTTTTTGCTTGCTGCGGTGACAGAGATTATCCTTATGCGGTTCCGGTAAACTATGTTTATTATAACGACAAAATATATTTTCACTCAGCAAAAGCCGGCCATAAGATAGATTCCATCAATAAAAATGCAAAGGTGTCTTTTGCCGTAGTAGATGAGGATACGATTGTAAGCAAGGAATACACTTCATATTTTAGAAGCGTCATTGCCTTTGGAAAAGCAAGAATTGTTGAAGGCAACGAAAGGTATGAAGCTTTTAGGGCTTTGGTTGAAAAGTACTCCGGAGATATGCCCGAAGAAGATAAGCAAAAGGAAATAAACGGATGCACCCAGGCTTTAATTATTGCTGTTGATGTTGAATACATAACCGGCAAGGAAGCCAAGGAATATGTTAATGCTAAAAAATAGCAGGAGAAATTATGCTTGAAATCGGCTCAATAAAAGAAGTTGAAATTATAGATTTGAATCATACAGGCCAAGGTGTTGCCAAAGTAGACAATTTTATTGTATTTGTCAATGATGCAATAGCGGGTGATACAGTCAAAGTAAAAATAACAGACAAAAAGAAAAACTATGCGACAGGAAGATTAATAAGTATTATTAAACCTTCCGAATTCAGGGTAGATGCTCCTTGCTGTCATTTTGATAAGTGCGGCGGCTGTCAGCTTATGCACATGGATTATGAAGAGCAGTTAAAATACAAACGAAACAGGATAATCAGCGAATTCAGAAGGGCTAAAGTAAGCTTTGACGAGTTGATTATAAATAATACCATAGGCATGGAAGAACCATACAGATACAGAAATAAAACAGCATTTTCCGTAAGGTCAAAAAACAACGAAGTCAAAATCGGACCTTACGAGCAAGGCTCATACAACACGGTTGATATTAGCAGCTGCATAATACAGTCCGAGGAAGCAGACAATGCGGTAAATGCTTTTAAAAACCTGATGAGAAAATACAACATCAAGGCTTATGATAAAAAGACAAAAAGGGGAATCGTAAAAAATATTGTAATCAGAAACAACAGAAAAAATGAATTAATGCTGATAATGGTTACAGCGGCTGAAAGTTTCCAAGATAAGCATTCACTGGTCGAAGAATTAATATCCCTTGTACCAAGTATTACAACCGTAGTCCAAAACATAAATAATAAGAATTCAAATTTAATAATGGGCACAAAAAATATTATTTTGCAGGGAGAAGGTATATTAATCGATGTGATAGATGATTTAGTTTTCACCATATCTCCCGAAACATTTTTTCAAATCAATCCCATTCAGACGGAGAAACTTTACCGAACCGCTATTGAATATGCAGGTATCGGCAAGAATGATATATGTTTCGATATCTACTGCGGCATAGGAACCATATCATTAATGGCTGCTAAACGGGCGAAAAAAGTTTACGGTGTGGAAATTGTTGAACAATCAATTATTAATGCAAAGCAAAATGCCAAAAACAACAATATAGACAATGCTGAATTCTATGCCGGTAAAGCAGAATCAATAGTTCCGAAACTATATAAACAAAATATTAAAGCTGACATTGTCATTGTAGACCCTCCAAGAAAGGGTTGCGAAAAAGAAGTAATAGATACCATAATAAACATGGCACCAAAAAAGGTAGTCTACGTTTCTTGCAATCCTTCAACGTTGGCAAGAGACATTAAACTCCTTGAAGAAGGAGGCTTCAAGCTCATGAAGGTTCAACCGGTAGATATGTTTTCTTGGAGTGTGCACGTTGAGTCAGTGGTTCTTTTATCCCACAAAAAAGCAGACAGTTTTATCAATGTAAAAATGGAGTATGACGATGACATATACAGGGCACCAGACCGTGTTACCTACAAGCTTATACAAGAATATATAGAGAACAAATATAATTTCAAAGTTCATACAGCCTATATTGCAGAGGTTAAACGTTCATTAGGGCTACCTATGTACGACGCACCTAACGCAGTAGAAGAATTAAAGCATCCATATAAACCAGCACCAGAATATAAAGTGGAAGCTATAAAAGAGGCACTTAAACATTTTAATGTAATATAGAAAGGACCCTACAAGGCAGCTTTTATTTGCCCGTAGGGTCCTTTTACATACATCCTGAAAGTGTAAGTATAGCCTTACAGCTTTTAGGGTCTTTATCTTCTAACCATAACTCGAAGTTGCCAATAGTGACCTCTTTGGCAAAGTCAACGCTATCAGAATCACACTCATCGGGTGGATGCTCACATACACAACTGATGCCTGTAAGCTTTGGTTCTATTATTTGGTTATCCTTGACCCGATTAAATTCGTACATAGCCCAATCAGGTGGTAGTTCAGCAAATATGGCCTCTGGGTAAGATACTCCAAACTCAATAGTGATTTGAGTAACTTTGCCAATACCTGACTCGTCGTCATATGTCGAACAATTAGCGTAGGAAAGTTTAAAACCACGATTTATCAGAAGCTTAGCTAATCCTATAAGCTCAATACTGACACTAATAGTTTTGTATCCACAGCCACAGCAAGGCTTAGACCATATTTCACTATATAATTCAAAGCAAGAAGGACACATTGTCATCATACTGTACAGACCTCCTTAGTATACAGCTCATCCTTGACTTGTTTAGCATACTTATAGTAAGTGGACTTTGCCATACCTAGTTGATTTATTAGCTCAAAGGGCTTAATATGGCCTGCTTGTACTTTACTGTATTCTTTTTTAAACTTATCATAATCTATAGCAGCTGGTCTACCGTATTTATCCCACTCACCACGGTCTTTCATAGTTTGTATGCCCTCAGCTTGGCGTTTTTCTCTTTTAATCATCTCAGCGTGTGCAATAGTAGCGTACATCTCGATTAACATATTATTTATAGTTTCCATTAGCATACTGGCTAATGAACTTTCCATACTCGAATAATCAACCAAGGTAGTAGGTATTTCTAAAATCATAAGCCTGACACCAAGTGCTTTGTAATGTTGAAGTTCTTTTAGGGTTTCTTCTTTATTGCGGCCAAGGCGGTCGACCTCTGATACTATAATTATATCAGATTTATTCTTTGCTATCCTTTTCAATGCTTGATAATCTGGCCTGTTAAAATTTTTACCTGTTTTCTGGTCCGTAAACATTTCATCTATCTTAATGTTGTTAGCGATACAATAATCATTGATAGCTTTAATACCTCTGTCTAAATGCTGGTCGGCAGTACTTGTTCTATGATAACCGTATACAGCCATAATATAATCATTCCTTTCTTGCAATTTTTATTTGGGCTATGAAATAGTGGTAGTGGTCTATAAATGTCTACACATTCTATAGACTATTCTATAAACCCTAGTCTATACCTTTATGAACCTATTTTTAGACTGTTTTCGGTAGCCCATCAATGTATACTTTTATAGATTAAGTTATAGTGTAATGAATCTTACCAGTGACACTATCTAATTTGATTATGACACCTTTAATGACATATTTTACACCCGTAAAACTCGCTATAATAGGCTTCTAGCGAAACTGTATCTAAAACGGTCGTTTATGGCACATACTTCTTTATTTGGATTCTTTCGATAAGTCATGTAAGACCATATGAATACCCTAACTTATAGTACTTGCAATAGGTACACCAAGATGTTCAGCCATAGCTTTTAGCTGGCCTGCTGTACTTTTTTCTAATGCAAATTTAATGGAGACAGTTTTTTCGCTAGTACGTAACCTACCTTTACTATCCCTTGCAATTCCTCAGCACCCCCTCTCCCATCGGGCTTCCTTGCTTAGTGACCCCATTAACATCATCTATAGCGCGCCCTAGTCTATATGTCAACGTTAATTTTCAAGTTCTATTCGTAGCCGTCGGCTCTCCTGCCTCAGAGTCAAAAGAAACTAATGGAAGCGAAAGTCAAATAATTCTTGCTATTGTTCGCACAGTGGAATATAATTAATTAACAGACTTCTTTCATTGGAGGTGTTTAGTATGAATTATTTATCAGCAAAGGAAGTAGCTGAGAAGTGGAATATATCAAGGCGGAGAGTTCAGATACTTTGTGAGGAAGGCAGAATACAAGGAGCATTTAAGCTTAGTGATGTCTGGGTTATCCCTAAGGACGCAGAGAAACCTGCAGATAGAAGGAAAGCAAAGAAAGAAGCTAATGAATAATGGTTTACGATAAATAGGGTCGGAGGGTTGATTATATGAAGCCACCTAAGGTATTGGATAATAAGAAATATAGGGTTGTAGATGAATTGAAAGAGGAACTGAACAAGGGTTCAAAGCTATCTGTTATATCAGCTTACTTTACTATCTATGCCTATGCAGAGCTTAAAAAGGAGCTTAGTAAGATTGATAATATGAGGTTCATTTTTACAGAGCCTACCTTTGTACATAAGGACCAGGAGCTTATTCGGGAATATTACATAGAGCGTAACCCTGAGAAAAAGATGTCTGGCAATGAATTTGAAATAAAGCTTAGAAATGAAATGAAGCAGGCGGCCATAGCTAAAGAATGTGCCCAGTGGCTAGAGAAGAAAGCTGAGATTAAGTCTTTAAGACGAGCGAATCCAGCCCAACCAAGACTTGTTTACATAGAAAATCCTGAAGATAATGTCTCAATAAATGGAACAGTAGACTTTACTTCTGATGGACTGGGCATTACACCTTCCAACAGACTAGACAGCAATATGTGTTTGTATGGAAAGGACTATACTATTAGTTTTTTACAATCCTTCAATGAACTATGGGAGGATGACACAGCCGTCCAAGATGTAAAAGAGAAAGTTCTTGAACAAATGCGTATTCTTTATAAGGAAAATACCCCTGAGTTTATCTACTTTGTTACTCTTTACAATATATTTAATAACTACCTTGACGAACTAACCGAAGACAATATTGTTAAAAGTCGTACAGGTTTTAAAGAGACCCTAGTCTGGAATAAACTTTATAAATTCCAGAAAGACGGCGTTATGGGGGCCATAGATAAAATTGAAAAGTACAATGGCTGCATCATAGCCGACAGTGTTGGACTTGGTAAGACATTTACGGCACTGGCTGTAATTAAATACTACGAATTAAGAAATGACAGGATTCTTGTTATCGTACCCAAGAAGCTTCGTGAAAACTGGACTGTATACACCATGAACGATAAGCGTAATATCTTCTCAGGTGATAGATTCAATTACGATGTTCTAAATCATACTGACCTTAGTCGTACAAGTGGCTACTCTGGAGAGATAAATCTTGCAACTTTAAACTGGTCTAACTACGACCTTGTTGTAATCGATGAAAGCCATAACTTTAGGAATAATCCACCAGTCAAAGGCCGTATAACTCGCTATGAGAGGTTTATGAATGACATAATAAAGGCAGGTGTTAAGACCAAGGTCTTAATGCTATCAGCAACGCCTGTAAACAATAAAATGAACGATATTAAGAATCAGATAGCCTTTATAACAGAGGGCAGAAATGATGCCTTTGCCAGTGTTGGTTTAGATAACCTTGAACTTATCCTTAGAAAGGCTCAAGCCGTATTTAATAGGTGGTCTGAACTTCCTGACCTTGAAAGAACAACAGAATCCTTTGTTAATATGATGGATTTAGACTACTTTAAACTTTTGGATACCGTAACTATTGCCCGTTCCAGAAAGCATATAGAGAAGTATTACAACTTAGAAGAAATAGGCAAATTCCCCACCAGACTAACCCCTGAAAACAGGTATCCTATCATTGATACTAAAGGTGAGTTTCCTCCTATAGAGGAAATCAATAGGCTTATTAAGAAACTTACCCTATGTGTCTATTCACCCTTGGGCTATGTTCTTCCCGAGAAAAGAGCTGCTTATGAGAAAAAGTATGATATGACGGTTGGCATAAACAATAGTGTCTTTAGGCAGACAGATAGGGAGCAAAGCCTAGTCGGTCTTATGCGTGTTGGAATATTGAAAAGAATGGAAAGCTCTATCAACTCCTTTGCTTTAACCGTTGAGAATATTCTTTATAAGATTGATAAGACACTTGAGGCCATAGAGAAAAGGCAGTTTGACTATGATGCTGAAATGGATATTAGCGATATTGATATAGATGACCCTGAATATGACAACCTGATGTTTGGTAACAATGTCAAGGTTTTATTGCAGGATATGGACCTAATAAAGTGGCAACAAGACCTATTAGCTGACAAGGACAAGCTGGAAACTATTCTTTTGGAAGCTATAAATGTAAAACCTGATAGGGACGCAAAGCTTATAGAGCTTAGAACCTTAATAGAGAATAAGATCAAGGACCCTATCAATACAGGAAACAGGAAGGTGATTATATTCACAGCCTTTGCAGATACGGCCAAGTACTTATACAAGCATTTATCCGAGGAATTTGCCAATAAAGGTATTTACTCTGCTATCGTAACAGGAAGTGGAGATAACCATTCAACCTTGCCGATACCAAAAGAACTAAGAAGGACGGTCAAAATGACTGATATAAATACTGTTCTGACCCTGTTTTCCCCTATTTCTAAGGAGTGTACTAAGGTATATCCAGAGGTTAATGAACATATTGATATTCTTATTGCAACGGACTGTATATCTGAAGGCCAGAACCTACAAGACTGCGATTATCTTGTAAATTATGACATACACTGGAATCCAGTAAGGATTATCCAAAGGTTTGGTCGTATTGACCGTATAGGCTCTCAGAACGATTATATTAAGCTAGTAAACTTCTGGCCAACTAAGGACTTAGACGAGTATATAAACCTACAACAGCGTGTTAAGGGCAGAATGGTTTTATTGGACATATCAGCCACAGGTGAAGAAAATGTTATAGAAAACAATCCAAGTAAGGAAATGAAGGACCTTGAATACCGTAAGAAGCAACTAAAAAAGCTACAGAATGAAGTTGTAGACCTAGAAGATATATCAGGAGCTATATCCATTACAGACCTGACCTTTAACGACTTTAAGATTGAACTTATGGAATATATGAAAACCAATAGAAAAGCCTTAGATGAAGCACCAAATGGAATGTATGCTGTTGCTAAAATAGACGAGAGCATCAGCGATATAGTAAAGCCGGGAGTGATTTTTACTCTAAGACAGGTTAAGGGTAAGGAGCAAAGCAAAGAACAGAACCCTCTATTTCCTTACTATATGGTCTATATCACAGATGACGGAGAGGTTCAGCTATCCTTCCTTCATGCCAAGAAGATATTAGACTACTATAAAAAGCTATGCTCAGGTAAAGACGAAGTGTTAAAAGAACTGGTAGAGGAATTTAACAAAGAAACCAATGATGGTCGTAAAATGGAGCATTATTCGGGTTTATTGGAGACTTCTATTGAAAACCTAATAGGTAAAAAGCAGGATATTGGAGTGGCTAGCCTTTTTAGTAAAGGTGGTACTACAATGCAGAAAAGCCTATTTGACGGTATCGAAGACTTTGAACTAATCACGTTCTTAGTCTTAAAAGGTTAAGGGGTGAAGTTATGGATACTTACAATTTTCTAAACATTCCTGATAGCTGCTTTATGGGCAACACTATTTATAAAAAGTTATTTTATGAAAATGCTGATATGTCTACTAGCGATAAATCCTTATTTACAGATACCATAAACAAAGTAACTTGGCTCTACTGCCTTAAACCTGAAACAATAAATATACCAGCTTATAGGGATGAAGTGCGAGGCTATCCTGAGATTGAAGTTATAGAAGTCCTTGTACATAAAGATTACAAGCTTAAAAGAATAGCAGAAATCATTATGAGGACTATACCCTACCCCATGCTGCTGATATTTAAGCTGGAAGATAAAAGGCAGTTTTATGTGGCTCACCAGAGGACCAGCCAAAGTGATAGCAGTAAGAATACCATTGAGGAATTTATAGCCACTGACTGGCTAGATAGCGATAGTACTTTATTCGCTAAGCTTAATATAAAGCAAATGAGGTTTACAAACTTCTATGCACTTTATAGTGATATTGTTGATACTATCAGTATTTATAACCTATCAACTATTATACCGACGGATGATAATATAACAGGTGCAGAGGCAAGAGAACTCTCAGCTAAAATAGAGGACATAGAACAAGAAATAACTAGCTTACGAGCTAGGCTGAAAAAAGAAAGCCAGTTTAACCGCAAGATGGAACTAAATATTGAAATAAAGAGATTGGAACAGAATAGAAATAAATTGCTTGGAGGAGATGCACTATGAAGATAACAACTTTAGATGGTAAGACCCCTGATATTGCAGAGGAGAACATTCAGAAGTTAAGACAAATATTCCCCGACGTATTTACGGAGGACAAGGTTGACTTTGAAAAACTACAACAGGTGCTAGGTGACTATGTAGAAGATAGTAAGGAGCGTTACAACTTTACTTGGAACGGTAAGGGACGAGCCTTGCGTCTATCTCAAACACCGTCATTAGGTACTCTTAGACCCTGTAAAGAGGAAAGCAAGGATTGGGATACTACACAGAATCTTTACATAGAGGGGGATAACCTTGAGGTATTAAAACTTTTACAAAAGAGTTACCACGGCAAGGTTAAAATGATTTATATAGACCCTCCCTATAATACGGGTAAGGACTTTGTTTATAAGGATGACTTTCATG
>DAIMMU010000176.1:0-5109 GCA_036720515.1 Sedimentibacter sp. | reverse complement strand
CTTTTTGTCTCTTTTTTATGTTTAAATATATTACAAGAGATTTATATTAATATTTAAAACGGTTTATAGGAATAATAGTTAAGTGAAATCAGGAGGAGAAAATGCCAAAATATATTTTTGTAACCGGAGGAGTTGTTTCTTCATTAGGCAAAGGAATAACCGCAGCTTCCTTAGGAAGACTTTTAAAAAGCAGGGGACTTAAAGTGACCTTGCAGAAATTTGACCCTTATTTAAATGTGGATCCGGGAACTATGAGCCCATATCAGCACGGAGAAGTATATGTGACCGACGATGGGGCTGAAACAGATTTAGACTTAGGACATTATGAAAGAATAGTTGATATAGATTTAACTCAATACAGCAGCATAACATCAGGAAAAATATACTGGTCTGTATTGAACAAGGAAAGAAGAGGCGACTACCTTGGAGGCACTGTGCAGGTTATTCCTCATGTAACCAACGAAATTAAATGCATGTTAAAAAGAATTTCCGCAGTTAAGGATGTTGATATAGTGATAACCGAAATAGGCGGAACCGTAGGAGATATTGAGAGTCTGCCATTTTTGGAGGCAATACGTCAAATTCGTTATGAGGTGGGAAGAGAAAATGTAATGTATATTCATGTTACATTGTTACCTTATTTGTCAAAGGCGGGAGAGCTTAAAACAAAACCGACACAGCACAGTGTTAAGGAGCTTTTAAGCATAGGAATTCAGCCGGATCTGTTGGTATGTAGGAGCGAAAAGGAAATCACCGCAGATTTAAAAGCAAAAATTGCTCTGTTCTGCAATGTTGAAAAACAAAATGTTATACAAAATGAAGATGCAGATTCCTTATATGATATACCTCTTATGTTAGAAAAAGAAGGTCTTGCGAAGTTGGTTTGCGACCATTTCAACTTAACATGCAATAAACCGGATTTAAGGGAATGGAAGGACATGGTTGAACGTTCTAAGAATACTAAGCATTATGTTAAGATTGCGCTTGTAGGAAAGTATGTTGAGCTTAAGGATGCTTATTTATCGGTTGCGGAAGCTTTAAAGCATGCTGGGATTGACAATTCCGCAGATGTTGATATTTCATGGATACATTCAGAGGGTGTCAATGAAGAAAACTATAAAGAAATACTTAAAAATTGTGACGGAATTTTAGTTCCGGGCGGTTTTGGCGACAGAGGAATAGAAGGAAAAATTCTTGCTGCAAAATATGCAAGAGAAAATAAAAAGCCGTTCTTGGGAATTTGTCTTGGTATGCAAATGGCGGTTGTTGAATTTGGCAGGTCGGTATTAGGTTATACCGATGCTAACAGCTCTGAATTTAATGCAGAATCAAATTATCCCATGATCGATATTATGGATGGACAGAAGGATATTGAAAACAAAGGCGGTACAATGAGACTCGGAAGCTATCCATGCAAGCTTATTGATGGTACTAAGGCAAAAGAAGCATATGATGGTGCTGATATGATTAATGAAAGACACCGTCACAGATATGAGTTTAATAATAAGTTCAGGGATGTGTGCCAGGAAAACGGACTTATAATTTCCGGAGTTTCGCCCGACGGGAAATTGGTTGAAATAGTAGAATTAAAGGATCATCCTTGGTTTGTTGCCGCACAGTTCCATCCGGAATTTAAATCAAGACCTACAAGAAGCCATCCTTTATTTAAGAACTTAATAAAATATTCAATAAAATAGAGAGACAGAAGAGACAGTGGGGACGTGCCTTACTGTCCCGTTTTTTTTGTCATGGCGGTATTTTGTGTTATTATGTAGTAATATATGCCTGCTAATATTATAATTCCGCCGATTATTGTATATAATGAGGGTATTTCCTTAAATACCAATATTGCCATAAAACTTGCGAAAATAGGCTCGCTCAGTGTTGATACTGAAATTAAAGTAGATGAAAAATATTTCATTAAATAATTATATACGGTATGCCCAAGTATAGAACTGAAAAAACTGAGCAGAAAAAACAGAAGGTATTCCTTAATAGGATAGGGATACACAGGTGTACCGGTTATGAAACACATAACAAACAACACAATTGCCGATACGGAATAAACAATAAAAACATACGGCCCCGCGCTTATACTTTTTCTTGCAACACCTCCTATTATCAGATATCCCGCAACAAAAACCGCTCCCATAAAAGCTAAAATATTCCCAACCATCATACTGCTCTTTACTCCCTGTGATGATCCCATTCCGATTATTAAGGTACCTAAAAAAGACATTGCGATTCCCGATACCATTTTCATGGTTATTTTTTCTTTTAATAAAAAGTAATTAATTGCTGCCACAAAAATAGGGCTGCAAGATACAAGTATTGTGGAATTTGCAATTGTAGTCATTTGTATTGATTGAATCCAGGAAGCAAAATGAAGTGCAAGAAATACTCCGCTTATTATACACATTATATAATTATTTTTGCGTAAAATTTTAAATTCACTCCGGCTGTGCATGAAGACAGGGAAAAAAAGCATCATGGAAGCAAACAGCATCCTATAGGCTGCTATAATCAATGCAGGAGCTTCAGAGAATCTTATTATTATTGAGGATAATGAGGTGAAAAAGGTTCCTAACAGGATCCAATATTTTGACGGTTTATTCATAATTTCTCCCCTTTATGCTGATAATATGTATACTACCACAATATTTTCGTGATTTCAATCACTAAGCGGAGCAATTTGCACAATCATTTTCAGAGGGTTTGGAGGAGCATCATGATGAATTTATTTAACTCCATTTCATTAATTTATGCAGTTAATATTTTGATGGCAATGATTATAATATTCTTGGAAAGAAAAGACCCCACCGCAACACTTGCATGGGTGTTGGTTCTCGTAATATTTCCGGGAGTCGGATTTCTGCTGTATTTGCTGCTATCCCAAAATTTCAGCAGAAAGCAGCTCTTTATTATGAAAATTTATGCAAAAAAATCTTTTGGCGATTATTTAAGAGTTCAAAAAGAATTGTTTAATTCGGGCGGTCTGATATTTAATGATAAGAACATTGAGAATTTCAAGGACTTAATAAAGATGAATTTATTTTATCACGGTTTCTCCTATACTCAAAACAATGAAGTAACAATTTACACCGACGGCGAAAGAAAGTTTGAAGACCTGATTAAATCTATTGAAAGCGCAAAAGACCACATACATATGGAATACTACATAATCAGAAACGACAATCTTGGAAACAGTCTTCTTAATCTTCTTTCGAAGAAGGCGGAAGAAGGGGTGGAGGTAAGACTTTTGTATGATTCTGTGGGAGGAAGGCAAATAACGAAGGAGCAAATTGAAAAATTAAAGAGCTCAGGAGTTAAGGTTGCAATATTTTTTGCCAGCACCTTACCTTTCTTCAATTTTAAAATAAATTACAGAAACCACAGAAAAATAGTTGTTATAGATGGAATAACAGGATTTGTGGGCGGATTTAATGTAGGTGACGAGTATGTAGGATTGAACAAGACAATAGGCTATTGGAGGGATACTCATGTTAAAGTTAGGGGAGATTCGATAATTGACCTGCAGACAAGGTTTTTTTTGGACTGGTGTCATGCTTCCAAAGAGGATTTAATGTTTTTGCCAAGGTATTTTCCCGACAACAGGATTCAGGGAAATGTGGGGATTCAAATTATAAGCAGCGGGCCAGATAAAATTGACGAGGCAATTAAAAGCAACTATGTAAAAATGATAAATTCAGCTAAAAAAAGCATTTTAATTCAAACACCTTATTTTGTTCCGGACGCATCTGTTTTTGAAGCTATTAAAATAGCAGCCACATCCGGAGTTGATGTTCGAATTATGATACCCTGCAAGCCCGACCATCCGTTTGTTTACTGGGCTACCTACTGGTACTGCGGGGGGCTGCTTCAATATGGAGTTAAGGTATACACGTATGAGTATGGATTTTTGCATGCCAAGACATTAGTGGTTGACGGAACTGTGGCTTCGGTGGGAACCGCAAATTTCGACGTAAGGAGTTTCAAGCTTAATTTTGAATGTAACGGAATAATATATGACACAAAGACATCACAAATGCTGTATGACATATTTATGGAGGATTTAAATTATTCTGTGGAGATAACAAGGGAGTTGTACTTGGAGAGAGGTATTGTAATAAGGTTTAAGGAATCCGTATGCAGACTATTAGCTCCATTATTATAAATATTGTAAAAACTTACAACTATGCTATAATTATCTTAACAACAGATACATGGGAGATAGTGTGAAAGTACAAATTAACTGCTTTCATTACAATTTGAGCCTGAGTGAAGCGAAAGGAATGTGTGTCAACATGAAAAGATATTTTGTAATATATAACCCTTCTTCGGGTAAGGAGTTAGCTGCACATAAAGTATTCAGCGCTGCGGAAACAGTAATGAGTGTTGAAGATGTGGAATTTTTATTTTATGCAACCAAGAAAAAAGGAGATGGTAAAGAAGCTGCAATCAGGGGATGTCAATATGGTTATGATATGATTATAGCCTGTGGCGGTGACGGAACTATACATGAAGTAGTTAACGGCATGATGAAATGCTCCAAGAGACCAAAATTGGCAATAATGCCTGCGGGAACGGTAAATGATTTTGCTGAACAGCTTAAGCTTCCAAAGGCTCAAGCTAATTTTGCATCCCTTATAATGAAAAATAACTTTAAAACTATAGATGTTGGAAAAATAAATCATGATTATTTTGTAAATGTAGTCGGGGGCGGAGCTTTTACCACTATTGCCCATAATGTTACAATCGATTCCAAAACAATATTGGGTAAGTATGCTTATTATTATCAGGCAGCGGTTAAGGTTCCCGGTGAATTGGAGATTTCGCAAAATATAGACTATATAATTGACGGTAAACAATATAGCTACAGGACTCTGCTTTTTCTTGTAATTAATTCCGCCGGTGCGGGAGGATTCAAATATTTGTGTCCTAAGGCAAAATTGGATGACGGCATGTTAGACATGGTTATCTTTGAAAAAACAAACAATGCAGAGTTGTTTCAGATTTTCACAAAAATATTTAACGGCCAGCATATAACTCATCCTAAGGTTCACTATTTTCAGGCGGAGAATATAAAAATAATTCCTGAAAAGGAATTAT
>DAIMMU010000175.1:0-5117 GCA_036720515.1 Sedimentibacter sp. | reverse complement strand
TTGTCAATATATATTGTTCCTGTATCTTTTCTTGTTTCATTTATTTCGGCTAAGTATATATTTTTCAATGTTATTGGATAAGTAATTCCTTCAGGAATTTTAGCCTCAACCCATTTCCATCCTGTCCAATTTACTTCTTCTTCGAAATCAATCTTAACCTGATTGCCGTAAGCGTCGGCTATTCGTGTTCTAAGCCAATGGTTTTTGCTGTCGCCATAAACCCACATTCCGATTGCCAACGGTTTGTCTTCCAACTTAATGCCTTCGCCGTCATTTCCGAATTCTATAAAGGCAATGCTTTGATCTGTCATTTTAGTAAAGTCGTAATTTAACTTAAGCGAACTTTCTCCTTCTTTTGCGAAATCATTGGTAATGGATATTTCACCGGAGGATTCCTCGGGATACAGGGTCAATTTTAAGCCGTCAAGATTTTCAAAACGGTTTAATGTTTTATATCTGTAGCCTACCTTAACCTGTATGTGCTTTATGGCATCTTCGAATGTTAATGTGATAGCACCGGTATTGGCAATGTCATTTGATGTAAACACACCATCTTCAACTTTTCCGACTCTGTTTCTGTAGGAACAATTAATATATTTCCATGGTATTGTTGCAGAATTACCGTCCTTGTCTATTCCAAGAATATCACCCAAATCATACTTGTCATTAAATCCTAAGGTCAATGAATCTGTATCTAATTCCAATGCTACAGGCTTATCCAAAACATTGATTTCAATCTGTCCCTCTGCATTCCCCGCATAAGCGGCAATTGTTGCTTTCCCCGGTTTTTCTGGAATAAACACATTGTTTATTACTTTTCCCGCATCAGCCGGCGAAACTCTGTAATTCACATTTTTCGAATCAATATCTAAAGGAATATAGTATTCGTTGAAAAATTTCAATTTCAACTGCGTTTCGGTTTTGTTAAAGACTGTATTTTGTGAAGCTTCAATTTCAATTTTATCTACTATATCGCTGTCAGGATAATTGTTAAATACACCGACTCCGGATGCAATTTTTCTTTCTCTTCCATCCGATGGTATGTTAACTACTGTGACATTGGCATTTCTTAAAAAGTCAACACCCATGGTTGTGGAGCCTCCTCCATCCATGTTAACCGCATTGTAAGCACCTAAATCTATCATTATTTGTGCAAGTTCCGTTTGTTTTGCTCCGACATAATCTCGGTGTCTGCCGTCAATAGTTACCATTATCATTTCAGTATTGTCCTTGTTAAAACCTATTGCCGTTCTTGGGTGCGCACCTAAAACCTGGGAGCTTATTTCATTTTCCCTGCCATCCTTAACAATATAATTCAATGCACCAAAAGACCAATTAACATCTTCAGGGCTGAAATCCAATTCAATGTTTAAGGATACAGGCTGTCCCTCCTTGAATGAATTCAGCATTTGTTCCATTGTTGAAGCATTAGAGCTCGCGATAACATATCCGTTTTCCGGGATAATTGTTGAAGGTTGATTTTTTCTCACCTCAGAAACAATATTGTCAACTATTACAACTTCTACAATATCCTTTGCCGTATATCCGGGAGATGTTTTATTCCAGTCGGAGGTAAGGATTGTTGGGCCGCATTCGATACTTGAGGTTTTATTTAGAACAACCACGTTAAATTCTGTGGAATCCGAGCCGTAAACGGTTATCTTGGGATTCCATACGGAAATATTGACAGATCCGTCTGACAGACTTGAAACGGTGGGATATCCATCGTTAAACGGAAGAGGTGACGTAATTAATTTTTTATCTCTGATTAAAGGTCCATATGTATATGTAGGGTCTCCCATGTAAAAGAAATCTCCGTTAACTGCTGCAACAGCACCCGACGACTTAATCATGGAGCTTAAAACCGCCCTGTTGGAAACCCCTTCATCACTGTTTATAGGTTTTATTTCTGTATATTCATCAGTTAAATCCGCTCGGATAACATTTATATTCATCCAACCTACTGACGTATATTTTTCGATTCTTTCATATGCAATACTCTTAGAGAGTTTAATTTCTTCAGATAAGTCGTATACAGTGTAAAGGCTGCTTCCGTATGCCGAAGATGATAATAAAAGTACTGCCGCAGCAGAAATAGCCGCTATTTTTTTAAGTATCATGTTAATCATTCCTTTCTTTTTATGTAATTATATCAGAATATACTCCCGATTGCCACCTATTTAAGGATATTGAATCGGTAGAAAATTATAGTAAATCAGGATTATATTAATATATAGACGAAATTATGATAATATAGTTCCATGTAAATATAAGTATTGTGTAATTTGCAGTAAGGCGCCCCCACATAACCATAAAATGGGTAAAATGCCAAATAACGCAATTGACAAGGGTCGGCTTTTAGTCTAAAGTAAATAAAAATTTAATAAAAACTTCTTATCAAGAGAGACGGAGGGAACGGCCTGTTGAAGTCTCGGCAACCTGCAATTGCAAGGTGCTAATTCCGGCAAAGATTTCTTTGAAAGATAAGGAGATGGTTTATTCATAGTCCTCTCTTCATCAGAGGGCTTTATTTATTTTAGACTAAAGGAGGAAATATGAAAAAATTCAAGTTAGAAACAGCATTAGTTCAGTCATTAGAAGAGTTTAAGGAAGGAGAACCGAGAGTATATCCATTGGTTCAGAGCACTACATATAATTATAAGGACCCTGATTTTGTGGCTGGGTTGTTTGATTTAACTGAATCAGGCCATATGTATTCAAGAATAAGCAACCCTACAGTGCAGGCATTTGAGAATAAAATAGCTCAATTGGAAGGAGGAGTAGGTGCCGTTGCTACATCCTCGGGACAGGCAGCCACAACAATGGCAATTTTAAATATATGTAATTCGGGAGACCATGTAGTGGCTTGCTCAACCATATACGGAGGAACATTTTCATTACTTTCATCCAGCTTAAAAAAATTAGGCATAGAAACATCCTTCTTTGGTCCGGACAGCTCAAAAGATGAAATACTATCTTTGTTTAAAGATAATACTAAAGCAATATTTGGCGAAACAATAGGTAATCCGGGATTAAATGTTCTGAACTTTGAAAAAGTATCCAATGTGGCAAAGAAGATGGGAGTACCCTTTATTGTAGACAATACGATTGCAACTCCATATCTTTGCAGACCTATAGAGCATGGAGCAAATATAGTTATCCATTCAACAACAAAGTATATAGACGGTCAGGCAACATGTGTCGGTGGAATTGTAATAGATGCGGGGAACTTCGATTGGAACAACGGGAAATTCCCGTCAATTGTCGAGCCTGACCTTAGCTATCATGGATTAAGTTATTACGAAGCCTTTAAGGAAGCAGCATATATTGCAAAAGCAAGAACTCATATATTAAGGGATTATGGTGCCGTGTTAAGTGCATTTAACGCATTTATTTATTTAAGAGGATTGGAAACACTGCATGTAAGAATGGACAGACATTGTGAGAATGCGCTTAAGGTTGCGGAGTTTCTCGAAAATCATAAAAATGTTCTTTGGGTAAATTATCCTAAGCTGAAAAGCGGAAAGTATTACTCCCTTGCAGAAAAATATTTACCAATTGGCGGCAGCGGTATAATTTTATTCGGAATTAAAGGCGGAGCAAACGGTGGACGTGAATTTACAAGGAAACTTAATTGGATAAGTAACGTTGTTCACCTCGGCGATGTAAGAACTTGTGTGCTGCATCCCGGCAGCACCACACACAGACAGCTTACGGATGAAGAACAAATTGCAGCCGGTGTAATGCCTGAGGCTATAAGATTAAATGTTGGCATAGAAAATATTGATGATATTATCAGTGATCTTAAATCAGCTTTGGAATAAAATTTACTTTGAAAGGAAGATATAAATGCCTGTTATTATACCGTCGGATTTACCGGCTTATAAAACAATGGAAGATGAAAATATTTTTGTAATGAGCAAGGAAAGAGCTGAAAGGCAAGACATCAGACCGTTAAAAATTGCGCTTGTAAATTTGATGCCTACAAAAATTGAAACCGAAACGCAATTTGTAAGGCTGCTTTCTAACAGTCCCATACAAATTAATGTTGAATTTATTCATACTGGTACTCATGAAGCAAAAAATGCACTTAAAAGTCATATGAAAAGTTTCTATAAAAACATTGATGAGGTGAGAAATGAAAAATATGACGGTATGATTGTAACAGGAGCTCCTGTTGAACTCATGGAATATGAAGAAGTAAATTATTGGGATGAGCTAAAGGAAATATTGGAATTTTCACACAGGAATGTTACATCTACAATGTATATTTGTTGGGGAGCACAGGCTGCATTGCACTATTTTTACAAATTGAGAAAAAGAGTGCTGCCTGCAAAGGTGTTCGGAGTGTTTGAGCATGTAAAAAAGCATGATACATGCATGCTTCTGAATGGATTTGATGATATATTTTATGTTTCTCATTCAAGACATACCGAAATTTCAAAAAAAGATATAGAATCGGTGGAAGAACTAATTATCTTGGCGGAATCAAAGGAAGCAGGAGTTCACATCACAGTTACGGATGATTACAGCAAAATATTCATAATGGGACATTCTGAATATGACCCATTAACGTTAAAAAAGGAATATGACAGAGATTTTAGCCAGAATAAGCCCATAAATATTCCTAAAAATTATTATCCGGATGATGATCCTTCAAAGCCTCCATATGTGAAGTGGAGAAGTCATGCAAATTTATTTTTTAAAAACTGGATAAATGTAATTTATCAGGAAACGCCCTATAATATTGAAGATGTCGGAAGAAAAATATAAAATTTGTTAAAAATTTGTTCCATATAAATAAAATTATTGTATCTGTCCATACAAATAAAATTATTGCATATTGACTTTAAAATAGGGATATGGTAATATACTAAAAAATACTCCTTATCAAGAGTGGTGGAGGGACGAGGCCCGATGAAACCCGGCAGCCTGATTATTCAAGGTGCCAATTCCCGCGGATTTCCGAAAGATGAGGCTATAGAAAGCATTTGACCTCTTCTTTTGAAGAGGTTTATTTTGATATAGAAAAGCATTAAGCAAGAAAGGATAAAATATGAAAAAATGGTTATTTACATCTGAATCAGTTACAGAAGGTCATCCCGACAAAATGTGTG
>DAIMMU010000009.1:0-30015 GCA_036720515.1 Sedimentibacter sp. | reverse complement strand
ATGATCGCATGGGGATTGGTGGATGTATTTTGGTCATTTGCCTATGTAATAGGTGCTTTTATTGCAATGTTTTTACTGAATGTAAGATTAGCTTTAATTGTAATATTAGTAATTCCGGTTATGGCAATTATAACTGTTTATTTTCAAAATAAACTTTTATTAACTAGCAGAAAATTAAGAAAAGTAAATTCAAAAATGACGGGAAGCTTCAATGAGGGAATATCGGGTGCAAGAACATCCAAAACATTGGTAATTGAAGAAAAAAATCAGATGGAATTTAAAAATATAAGCAGTGAAATGAAAGCGTCAGCTATCAGATATGCAAGGCTTAACGCTTTATATATTCCTATAATTGTATTCTTTGGCTCTGTATTGACAGCCTTGGTATTGGCAAAGGGAGGAAAGTTAGCAATGGAACAACTTATTCAAATTGGAACACTTTCTGCATTTCTTTCCTATGCAATCAATATATTCGAGCCTATTCAGCAGCTGGCAAGGACATTTTCCGAAGTGATATCGCTACAGGCTAATATTGAAAGAGTTACGGATTTATTGGAGAAGGAACCTTTAATAAAGGATCGTGACGATGTTGTCAAAGTTTACGGAGATAATATAAATCCGAAAAAAGAAAACTGGGAAGAAATATCGGGAGAAATTGAATTTAAAAATGTTTCCTTTAAATATCCGGACGGGGATGAGGAGGTTTTAAACAATTTCAATCTTCATATTCCTGCAGGTACAAATGTTGCCATTGTGGGGGAAACGGGAGCCGGAAAAAGCACCCTTGTCAATCTTGCATGCAGATTTTTCGAGCCTACGGAAGGCGAAATACTGATAGATGGCAGAGATTACAGGGACAGGTCCCAGCTTTGGCTTCATTCCAACATAGGCTATGTTCTGCAAAATCCTCATTTGTTTTCGGGTACAATCAAGGAAAATATCAGATATGGAAAGTTGGATGCCACAAATGAAGAAATAACGGAAGCTGCTAAAATTGTTTCGGTTGATACCATAATCGACAAATTGGAAAAAGGTTACGACAGTCAGGTAGGAGAGGGAGGAGACAGACTTTCTACCGGGGAGAAGCAGCTTATATCAATAGCAAGGGCAATATTGGCAAATCCTAAAATATTTATTTTAGATGAAGCTACATCTTCCATAGACACACATACGGAAAGACTTATTCAAAAAGGAATCGAATATTTGTTAAAAGGCAGGACATCCTTCATAATTGCACACAGACTTTCGACAATTAAAAAGGCGGATATAATTTTAGTGGTTAATGACGGCAAAATAATTGAACAGGGAACACATAAGGAATTAATAACTAAAAGGGGACATTATTACAATTTATACACAAAGCAATTTGAAGAGGAAAAAACTCTCGACATTCTCAAATAGTGCAAAAGCGCACGGCAAATAATTACATTGACACATGTTTTGAATTATGTTATTATTTTTATGCTGTGCTACATGGGGAGGCAGCGGTGCCCTGTACTTGCAATCCGCTACAGCAAGGTGGAATTCCCTCCTTAGAGGCTTACATTGTGAGGTCTGACTTTAATAAGTGGCGTTGATAACTTGGTCTTGCGCAACAAAAACCTATGAACCCTGCCAGGTCCGGAAGGAAGCAGCAGTAAGTAGATCCTTTTGTGTGACGCGAGGGTGCCGGGTTTGAGCTAACTATCGGAGTAACGCTTGTGATGTATTGTCGAAGGAGGGTGCACAGCTTTAAATAAATAAATGAACTATGAGATTCTTCGGGCTACCCGCATAATGACAGGTCGTCATTTTGCGGTGAAGAGTCTTTTTTTTATGCCATAAACGGGGGCAAAGAAATTGATGATGGAAACTACGATTTATTCAATCTGTCACCTAAATAAATTTATAAACTGTATCTTTTAAAGGGTACAGAATGATGTATAATTATTTTAAAGAAAAATATAGTATGGGATGGTGAAAAAAATGGATGACAAGAAAATCAAAGAAATGGTATACACAGCTTTGTTTGCTGCCTTAGTCTGTGTTGCAACCTTTATTATAAAAGTACCTTCACCGATTACGGGCGGATATACACATTTGGGGGACGGATTTATATTTATTGCGGTAATTTTGTTAGGAAAGAAAAACGGTGCATGGGCAGGTTCCATTGGAGCGGCTTTGGCGGATATAATCGGAGGGTACAGTTTTTATGCATTGCCCACGTTTATAATTAAAGGCATTATGGCTTTGATCATGGGAGCCATGATTGAAAAGCTTCCTTCTTCCATGAAGCATAAATGGGTTGCAGGGGCGGTAACGGGAAGTATATGGCAAGTATTGGGTTACTATGTGGTAGGTTCATTATTTGTAGGCAGCTTCATAACAACCATAAGCGAAATTCCCGGAAATGCAATTCAGTCAGCAGCAGGTATAATAGTATCGGCGGCATTTTTAACGGTGTTTAAAAATACCCCTATAGGCAAAAAAATGATACATTGTTAGTATGACCTAAGCACATTTTCCATTCTATTTAAGACACCTGATGTTCAAGGTGTCTTTTTATTCACGGTGTTTCATTTACAGCTTCAGGATTGATAAATTCCGGTGGATATAATACTTTCGTGGTATCCGTTCCTTCGACGAAACCGGTTATTTCTTTACCGCCGGCAGTTATTTTTATACTGTCCACTCCCGGTATTGTTGTGAAAGTATATATGAAGGATTCTATCATCATATGTCTTAAGTCATCTTTATCCTTGTAAACATTTAATAAATTTTCATTAAAATCGAGAATCAGCGTACTCCCCTGCAATGAAGCATTGTTTAATGTTACTGACTTGGGTACGGGACTGATTCCATAGCTAATGTCAATATCTGAATATGCATCAAATAATTTTCCGGCTTTAATTTCTATTGTGTCACTTTCGGCTATGCCAATTTGCTCAGGATATAGCTGATAATCAAATAAATAATACCTGCCGTCAGCCTTATGTGCCATAAATAATAAATAATTATTCTCAGTATTGGGAACCGGATTAATAATATCTATTCCATGGAAGTAAGTTTCAACCTTGCTTCTGTCAACGGTAAATGTAATGCTGTAAATAGGCCAGTATCTTTCAACGGCAAATAATGTTTTTACAAAAGCATTATAGGACAGCAATCCTCCCGCGCTTCCGTTGTTGTAGCCTTCATAAGTGCTTGGGATGTCAATTACGACATTTCCTTTGTTATATGTTGTGTTTGTAACATCCTTTATTACAGATTTAAGTCCATTGTTAAGAGGACCGTTTTGCAGCTGTTCAATTGCCATTCTTGTAATTGATTTATCTTCAACAACAAACCTTGTGACAGGAATTAAAGTGTCCGCGTTTTCTGAGGCAAAGTAAAGTGTAAGTCCCTTAGTGCCCGCAGGGGCTGTGTTAACTGCCGGATAATAGCTGCCTAAGCTGTCATATGTTACCGTTACAGGAACGGAAGATTTGCTTTTGTCAGCTATCAAATTTGAATTAAATATAAATTCATATATTCCATCTTCAAGCCCTAAGTTCTTTTGACTTATATTTAAGGCAGTAATTATGGGGCTATCCTTACTTACCGAAATTGTTGCATCAACAGAAGGAGAAATCAGCTCCAAATTAGTTATGCTGCTTTTAACAAGCTGATTATCCATATATATGTCAACATTAAAAATGCTGTCGGTAACAACTTTAATTATCTCTTCCTTGGAAGATATATGCTTAATTGTTATTGATTCGGGGTTTAGAATTTTGTTTTCCTCGGTTTTCAAGCTTAAAGCACTTTCTTCAACAGGGGTTTCAATTTCAATTGTCCCGCTGTAATCAATAGGTGACAGATTAAACAAATATGTAGATGAGCACAGCCCTATAAGCCCTACTATTATTATATTAACGAATGCTTTCATATAAGTACCTCTTACAATTGCTTATATATTATATTATGATTATAATCCTTTAAGTACAAATCTTAAGATTTGCCATTCCGTGCGCAAACAAAAAATTTCAATATTTCAAGTATTTTGCGACTCCACACTACGCTCGGAATGGCTAAACATACTTTTTAGCTTACAATCACATTATACAATAAAACCCTATAAAAATAAATAATATTTTTTTCTTTATAGCAGCATTAAAGAAAAATCATATAATATCAATAAATGGAGTGATGAAAGTGGACAAGAGAAATTACGACAGAGATATGATAAGTAAAATGTATGACATAATTGAATTAATATATATTTTAAACAGGCTGACCAACGAGTTTTACGAGGAAGATTATTCTAAGCAATATTTGTTGGATATGATGGATAATATGCAAAATGCTAAATACAGCTACGATAAATACCGAGGAAGAGATGAAAAAATGAATGTGATGAAGAATGATAACTACTATTATGGCAAAAAGGACAGTTTTATTGACAGAATAATTTTTTATTTAAAATCGTTAAATGAAGAGTAATCAAGTAACACTTAAGTGTCTAACGAATAATATATATTAAAATTATTTTTAGGAGGTTCTATATGTTTAACAATATATTAGGAGACAGCGGAGACAGCTTGTTATTCTTCTTCTTACTTTTAGTAGTGCTTGCATGCTTCTGCGGAGATGATGGATTATTAGGAGGAGTTGGCGGCTTTGGAGATAACGACAGCTTATTATTCTTCTTCTTGTTGTTGGTGGTACTATACTGTAGCTGTGACAAAATAGGCGGAATCGGCGACCGTTGCTAATAAGAATTGGGGACACTTCTAAAGTTAGATGAGGTAAAAGAAATGTCCCCGTTATGTATTGTACATTTCCACAAGCTTCCCTATTAGGGAGGCTTTATTTTTGTAAAATCCCCTGATATGCTCTAAACCCGTTTTCTCATCTTTATTTAATGTATCATATGCGTGTAAAACTGTAAAATGTCTTTAAACTGAATACAGGCAATATATCAGGAAAACGATTATTGCATAATTAATAATAAATTTTTGTAAATTCATTTATGACAAAAATTAATGTAACACTTGAAATATTAAATAAAATATTTAAAAAATATTTGTTGACAAGCATATGAAATTGTATTAATATGATTTTTAAATTACTTAAAATAGGTGGTGGCAGTATGAAGAACAGAATATTTTTATCATTATTTACGGCAGTATTGGTAATGAGCTTGCTTGCAGGCTGTGGCAACAATGGAGCGAATAATAACAACGATGGCGGAGATGGAATTAAAATCGGTCTTAACTATGAACTGACAGGAGGAGTTGCATCTTACGGTGAGTCAAGTGTTAACGGAATTATGATGGCATTTGACGAAATAAATGCAGCAGGCGGAATTAACGGTAAGCAGATTATCCCTGTCAAGATTGACAACAAATCAGAATCCGCAGAAGCAACTTCAGTAGCAACAAGACTTATGACTAAGGAAGGTGTTGTTCTTTCCTTGGGACCTGCAACGTCAGGAAATTTTATGGCTACTATACCTGTAGCACAACAGAATAAAATTCCCGTATTGTCTTCTTCATCTACCGCAGATGTTGGTGTTACTACGGATGCAAAAGGAAATGTATATGATTATGCATTCCGTTTATGCTTTATGGATTCGTTCCAAGGTGTTACAATGGCAAACTTTGCAGCAAATAATTTAGGAGCTAAGAAAGCTGTTATAATTAAAGATACTTCAAGTGATTACGGAAAAGGTCTTGCCGAAAACTTTAAAGCTAATTTTGAAGGCTCAGGCGGACAAATAGTAGCGGAAGAAGGATATGTAAAAGGTGACAAGGACTTTAATGCAGTGTTGACAAGCATTAAAGGAAAAGATTTTGATGTAATATTTATTCCCGGATATTATGATGAAGCCGGCTTGATTATAAAACAAGCACGTGATTTGAAAATAGATGCTCCGATACTTGGCGCCGACGGGTTTGATTCTCCTGTACTTTTAGAGCTTGCGGGAGAGGAAGCATTGAACGATATATATTATTCGAACCATTATTCTTCATTGGATGAAGATCCGTTAGTAAAAGATTTTATTGCCAAGTATAAGGAAAAATACAATACGGAACCAAATGCATTCAATGCTTTAGGCTACGATTTGGGAAGATGGGCAGCTGATGCCATAAAACGTGCAGGCTCGATAGATACGGCTGCAATCACTGAAGCTTTGGCTGAAACAAAGGGTTTTGAAGGTGTTACCGGTACATTTGACATAGATGAAAACCACAATCCTGTCAAATTCATAGTAGTTATAGGCTTGGAAGACGGAGTTCAGACAACAAGTATAAAGGTAGCTCCCAAATAAATAAGGTACGGGGGTACACCAATAAGGTATGGGGGACACACCTTAACTATGGGGTTAGTCTTTGCGGGTAAAAGGAATATCCCTAATTTCATAAAATTTAAAGAATAGGGAATAATCAAGTTAGCATATTTATGCTAACTTGTTATTTATGCCCTAACCCCATTTTTCAAGCGGTTTTTCCTGAAAAATGGATGGTAGGTCAAACGCAAATATTATGACTTGACCCAATTTCTTTGACCGATAGGGAGGAAGAAATTGCAGGTAAGTCAAATGCGATGAGTTCCCCAAATATACGACGCAGGGAGTAAATATTTTGGTGAATTCCCCTGCGATATTTGTTATAAAAGGAGATGCAGCATGGATCAGTTATTGCAACAAATTGTAAACGGTATTTCATTGGGCAGCATATATGCTTTGATAGCTTTAGGCTATACAATGGTTTACGGTATTATTAAATTAATTAATTTTGCTCATGGTGATGTATATATGGTAGGCGCTTATGTGGGGTTTTTCGTTACCTCATACACGGGTGTCGGGTTCATTCCTGCCTTAATAATTTCTATGGTATCTTGCGCAATACTTGGTATGACAATTGAAAAGGTTGCATATAAGCCGCTTCGAAATTCTTCGCGTATTGCAGTTTTAATTACTGCTATCGGAGTTTCTCTTTTATTGGAGTATGTTATGATGTATTTTGTCGGAGCACAAGTAAGGTCATATCCAAAACTGTTATCCGGAAGGATTTTTAATATAGGCAGCATAGTAATAAAAACACAGCAAATATATATTATAATTACTGCTTTGGTTTTGATGTTTATTCTTCAATATATAGTTAATAAAACAAAGGTGGGAAAGGCAATGAGAGCGGTATCTGCCGACAAGGACGCAGCTCAGCTTATGGGAATAAAAATTAATGATACGATTTCCTTCACCTTTGCTATTGGTTCCGCATTAGCGGGAGCAGGAGGTGTGCTGGTAGGAGTATATTACAATTCCATTGATCCTCTTATGGGGATGATGCCCGGGCTAAAAGCATTTGTTGCGGCGGTTTTCGGAGGTATTGGAAGTATACCGGGCGCAATGATCGGAGGTCTTTCGATAGGAATGCTTGAAACATTGGTTTCGGGATATGGAAATTCAATGTATAGAGATGCTGCCGTGTTTGCATTTTTAATATTGATATTAATTTTGAAACCTTCCGGGTTATTGGGTAAGAATACGAAAGAGAAGGTGTAATATGAAGGTATTAAATAAAAAGAATATAATGACTTTAATTATAACAGCAATTATTTATGCCCTAATTCAGGTTCTTTTGACAACCGGAATCATAAGCAGCTTTTATGAAATAACTATCGCAACCATTTGCATCAATATAATTCTTGCTGCCAGCTTGAACTTGGTTACCGGTTTTACGGGACAGTTTTCGCTTGGTCATGCTGGTTTCATGTCTATCGGAGCATATACGGGTGCTCTCATAAATATGGAGATGAACTCAACTGCCGGCTTCTTGATTGGCGTGGCAGGAGGTGCAGTAGCTGCCGCATTAGTCGGAATATTGATAGGTATACCTACGTTGAGGCTTAAGGGAGATTACTTGGCCATTGCAACATTGGGGATGGCTGAAATTATTCGCGTAATGTTTTTAAATATGGATAATATAACTAACGGAGCCGCCGGTTTAAACGGTATACCAAGATTTACGAATTGGCTTTGGCTGTTTGTTTTTACTGTGCTTACTTTGGTTATAATAAATAATTTTGTAAGGTCATCTCAAGGACGTGCATGTATTTCAATAAGGGAAGATGAAATAGCCGCAGAATCCATGGGCATAAACACTACGAAATATAAAGTAACGGCATTTGCCATCGGTGCTTTCTTTGCCGGAATAGGCGGCGCTTTGTATTCTTCATATTTTTATTTTATCAGCCCTACCATATTTGGTTTCCAGAAATCAATCGATATTTTAGTCATTGTGGTCTTCGGAGGTATGGGAAGCATTACAGGTTCAGTTATTGCGGCAATGCTTTTAGCGATAATCACAACCTTGCTTCAGTCCTATTCTGAACTGAGGATGATCATATACGCAGTCTTGCTTATAGCAATAATGCTTTTTAGACCGCAGGGTTTATTAGGCACTAAGGAAGTTACTGATTTGTTTAAATTTGGTAAAAAAGATGCTAAGGTTCAGTAAAGGAGGGGTCATATGTCACTACTATCGGTTGAAAAATTAACCAAGTCCTTTGGAGGACTTACTGCTGTATCCAATGTCAGCATGAATATTGAAAAAGGAGAACTTATAGGACTTATCGGCCCTAACGGTGCGGGAAAAACTACTTTTTTCAATCTTCTTACCGGCGTTTATGCACCTACCTCAGGCAGCATTAAATTGGATGCCGGAGGAACTAAAAAGGAAATAGGAGGGATTAAGCCATACGATGTAACAAAAACCGGTTTGGCAAGAACATTTCAAAATATAAGGCTTTTTAAAGATTTAACGGTATTAGACAACATTCGCATAGCAATGCATCAAAATGTTGATTATAAGCTTATTTCGGGTTTGCTTCGTTCCAATAAATTTTATGAGGAGGAAGAAAGACTTAAAAAGGAAGCAGAAGAATTATTGGATATTTTTAAGCTTGCCCACAAAAAGCAGGAGTTGGCTAAGAATCTTCCGTACGGCGAACAAAGACACTTGGAAATAGTAAGGGCCATGGCAACCAAGCCGGTGCTTTTATTGTTGGATGAGCCGGCAGCGGGTATGAATCCAAATGAAACTGCAAATTTAACGGAAACTATTGCTAAAATACGAAAAGAATTTGCCCTGACTGTTCTTTTAATCGAACATGATATGTCATTGGTTATGAAAATATGCGAGCGCATTTATGTATTGGATTATGGAACAATGATTGCTTCCGGTAAGCCGGAGGAAATTAAACACAATAAAAGAGTTATAGAAGCATATTTAGGGGAGGATGCGTAAAATGCTTGAGATAAAAAATCTTAATGTTCATTATGGAGTTATACATGCCCTAAAGGATGTTTCATTAACAGTAAAACAGGGAGAAATAGTGACGTTATTGGGCGCTAACGGTGCCGGCAAAACAACGGCTCTTCGTACGATTTCCGGTCTTAACAAGGCAACCGGCGGTGAAATTATTTTTGAAGGAAAGGATATTACTAATTTATCTGCATCTAAAAGAGTTGAAATGAAAATATCACAGGTTCCCGAAGGAAGAAGAATATTTCCGGCCATGACCATAGTGGAGAATTTGGAATTGGGAGCATATTTGAGACGTGACAAAGCCGATATAAAAAAAGACATGAAAAATGTTTATGAACTATTCCCTATTTTAGAGCAGCGACAAAAACAAACTGCAGGAACATTGTCCGGCGGGGAACAGCAGATGCTTGCAATGGGCAGGGCATTAATGTCGAGACCGAAAATACTTCTTTTGGATGAACCTTCTATGGGGCTTGCACCGTTGCTTGTGAGGGAAATATTTGATATAATCGTAAATGTAAATAGTTCCGGTACTACAATACTGCTGGTTGAACAAAATGCAAAAATAGCCTTATCAATTGCACACAGGGCATATGTTATTGAAACGGGTTCCATTGTAATGAGCGGGACAGGGGAAGAATTAGCAAGAAGCAATGAAATTAAGAAAGCATATTTAGGAGGGGAATAATGTACGTAAAAAACAGGATGACAAAAAATCCGCATACAATAGCAGTGGATGCTCCGATTACCGATGCAGTGGCAATTTTAAGGGAAAAGGGTCTTAGGAGACTGCCCGTTGTAGATGGAGAAAAGGTTGTGGGTGTACTTACACAAAGTGATATTCAAAAAGTGTCACCGACAAAAGCAACATCTTTAAGTATTTTTGAAATTAATTATTTATTATCCAAATTAACCGTAAAAGATACAATGACCAAAAAAGCAATAACAATTGAAGCTGACAGCTTGCTGGAAGAAGCTGCGGTTCTTATGAGGGAAAACAGAATCGGAACACTCCCGGTGGTCGAAAATGGTAAGTTGGTAGGCATTATAACAGAAAGCGATATATTTGATGCCTTTATTGATCTCTTAGGCTTTAAGGACGGCGGAAGCCGCATAACAGTGGAAGCCAAGGATGTTCCCGGCGCTATGGCAGACATTGCTGAAATATTCAAATCATATGATGTGAACATAACGCATATTGCCGTGTATAGCGGTAACGGAATAAGAGATGTTGTTATAAGAACTTCAATCTCTGATACATCTGAAGTAGAGAAAAAACTTTACGAGCATGGATATAAAGTAAAGCATGTTTTAAAAAGCCGCTAATGATGGCAGTTTGCCCTAACCCCATTTTTCCGAGTCTTTTTTCGGAAAAATGGTTGGTAGGTCAACCGCACAAAATTCCCAATTTATGCGACGTAAGGAGCAAATAAATTGGTGAATTTACCTGCGCATGTTTGGATTTTCCGATTACTTTAAATACTTTTCAAACCATTGGGTTATTTCTTCTAATCTTCGTACTCTGTGACGGGGTCTGCCGCTTCTTGACAGTTCGTGATTCTCCCCCCTGAACATGCAAAGCCTTGCATCCACGCCGTGGTATTTAAGAGCAGTAAACATTTGCAACCCTTCTGCTAACCAACATCTGTAATCTTCCTCTGAATGAATGAACAATGTTGGAGTTACAGCTTGATTGGCATATTTAAGCGGCGAATGGAACCACATTTTTTCAACATTTTCCCAAGGTGTAGATAAATTTTGATCTGCATTGAAATAATATCCTATGTCTGTTGTGCCGAATTTAGAAATCCAGTTGGAAATGCTTCTTTGTGATGCAGCACATTTAAATCTGTCAGTGTGTCCTATAATCCAGTTTGTCATGAATCCGCCATAGGAGCCGCCTGTTACCCCAATTCTTGAGCTGTCTATCTGTGGATATTTTTCAAGGACATTGTCAGTAAATTTCATCAGGTCATCATAATCGATGGTGCCATATTTTCCTCTTATATCGGCGAACTCATCACCTCTGCCGTCGCTGCCTCTGGGATTGCAGAAGAATACAAAATATCCTTCATTTGCCCAATACTGCATTTCATGAAAGAAAACTTCGCCATATACTGTTTTAGGACCTCCATGTATGTCTAAAATACCCGGATAGGATTCATTTTGATCATAATTAACCGGTTTTAAAATAAATCCGTCAATAGTAACTCCATCGTTATTAAAAGTAAAAGTTTCAGCTTTTATTATATTTTTTGTTTCTATAATTTTTTCATTAAATTTAGTTTTCTGAGTTTCCGTATTATCCTTTAAAGTATAAATCTCCTGAAGTTTGGTACCTCTAAGTCCAATGAAAATTATTCCTTCGTTGCATATGTCGAAGCAATCTACAGAGCCCTTATCTTCGGTTAATTTTTCTGTATTTCCATCTAATGAAAGTTTTTTAATAAACGAGCTTTTATTCTCTGTGGATATAAAGTACAGACAGTTATCGGAAACTCTTCTTAAAGCACCGCCTCCGTACCTGCAGTCCGAGCCTACCGAATTGTACAAACCATAATCATGCTTGCTTAATAATACTAATTCTCCGTCTTTAATTTTATAGAAATTAAAGTTCTGGTTAAGCCCGTATTTATCCATGGCTGATGCTGCCACAACTATTTCATTCCCTACAAATTCCGCAAATTCTATATTATATTCTAAATCCTCAATTAGACACAGGGCTTCGCTGTTATACAAATCATACATGAATAGAGCTGTTGTCAATTCCATTTTGTTGGTGTAATTGGAAGAAACATATAAAGCTTTACCATCTTTCACACTTGTAACGCTTATATTTTCAAACTGATTTGAAATAGGTACAATATCCTTTGTTCCCTTGTCAAACAAGTAAAGTCGGTTTCTTTTCTTATTTATAAAGCCTTCGCCGTTTGACCAAAATGGAATTTCATCCAATATTTCATAGTCTTTGTTTTCTTTTATCAAATCAATTGCTTTGGTTTTCTCCTCTCCCTTGTAGGAATGAAGGTTAATGCCGTAATGATCATAGGTTGCGGTTAACAGAAATTTTTCTTCAGCAATTTTTTTAATATTATTTACCTTCATAGGAATACGCATATATTCATATGCTTCGCCTCCATTGATATCAATGGCATAGAAAACAGTCCAGTGTTCACCTTCCTTAATTCTTTTTTTAAGCTTTTCATCTCTTAATGAAGGAAATAAAATAGTATTATTGTCAAGCCAAATAAAATCTTTTTCCTCATTCATGGATGTAAGTTTTCTATACTCTGAACTTGTGCAGTTATAAATCCATATATTGGACAAATATTTATTATCATCAAAATCCGATGTGTGTACTGCAAATGCGCCGTTATTTTTATCTGGCGACAGCTCAAGCCCTGATAAGAAAGTGTAATCCAAGAAATCATTAAGCTTTAAATTTTCCATAATTGCCTCCCTTTGCTACTATATATTTATAATGATTATTTATAATTTAAGGACATTCCTTTTACCCGCAAAGATTAACCCTATAGTAAAGCTGTGTCCCTGTATCTTTTAACCTATTATATATTTAAAAACTCGGTTGTGCAATTAAAACTATTGTTTAGGAATGGTTTTCAGAGTATAATTAATGAAGAATATAACAGGAGCGTGAAAAATGAACATTGAAATTAACAAAGAGTATACTATTAACTTATTGGAAGAAATTATTAATATACCGAGTCCTACGGGATACTGCGGAAATGTAATGGCACACATTGAAAAAATAGCAGAGGAATTTGGATGCAAATTCGAAAAAAATAAAAAGGGAAACGGTATTATTGAAATAGAAGGAGATAACAATTCTTACTGTGTCGGAATTCCTGTTCATGTAGATACATTAGGAGCCATGGTAAGGTCAATTAATTCAGACGGAACAATAAAAATAACGTCAATCGGAGGTAATATGTTCCAAACCCTTGACGGCGAATACTGTAAGATTCATACAAGGTATGGGAAAACATACACAGGAACATTGCTTTCAACTTCACCGTCAATCCACGTTTACAAGGATTACAAGGATAAAGAAAGAAATGAAGAAAATATGATGGTAAGATTAGATGAAGTTGTAAAGAACAAAGAAGATGTACAGGCTCTAAAAATTGAAACAGGTGATTTTATTTCAATTGAACCAAAATTCACAGTATCGCCTTCGGGCTTTATTAAAACAAGATATTTGGATGACAAAGCAGGAACCGTCTGTGCCTTAAGTTTGATGGAATTGTTTAAAAGGCTCAATAAAAAGCCAAAAAATAAAGTTAAAATAGTAGTTTCCACATATGAAGAGGTCGGTCACGGCTGTTCTAACATTCCGGAAGATATTGACGAGCTAATTGCCATTGATATGGGGTGCATAGGCTTAGATTTAGCATGTACGGAACAGGATGTATCCATTTGTCCGAAAGATAGTTCGGGACCTTATGATTATGATATTACTTCAAAATTAATTAAGCTTGCAAAAGAAAATGATATTGGACATGCAGTTGACATATATCCGATGTATGGATCTGACGTATCAGCATCCTTAAGGGGTGGAAATGATATTAAGGGCGGATTAATAGGTCCCGGAGTTCATGCTTCTCATGGCATGGAAAGAACTCATATAGATGGAATCGAAAATACAATCAAACTTATTTACGCATATTTAACAGAATAGGGAAGGGTAAAAGTGGATAATCTTATATTTTCTTTTAATGTTGTTTTACCTTTGGTTCTTTTGATGTTTTTGGGAGCCTTCCTTCGGAAAATTAAAATTTTTGATAAGGATTTTTTAAAAAAAACAAACAATTTTGCATTTAAAGTGTTATTACCTGTTCTTCTTTTCAATAACATATATAACAGTGAGATATCAGAGGAAATCAGCTTACATATCATTATATTTGCTATAAGTATAGTTTTGGCTACTATAGGAATAATGTTTATTGTAGTACCTAAATTAGAAAAGGACAATAGAAACAGAGGTGTTATAATACAGGGACTTTACAGGAGTAATTTTATACTTTTTGGAATGCCTTTATGTTCCAATATTTTTGGTGAAAAAGGAATGGGAGTTGTAACCGCCCTTGTTGCAATAATAATACCCCTTTATAATTTTTTGGCTGTTGTAATATTAGATATATTTACGGAGGAAAAACTAAATTTTAAGAAGACTGCAATAAGTATCATGAAAAATCCCTTAATAATCGGTTCCCTTCTTGGAATTTTAGCTTCTCTTTTACAAATAAAGCTACCCCACGCAATTGAAAAAACAGTTTCCGATATTGCAAAAACAGCCACTCCGATTGCATTGATGGCTTTAGGGGGAGAAATAGAAATAAATAATATATGGAAGAACATGAAATATATAGTTTGGGTTACAGCAGGAAAACTATTTATTATTCCTGCAATAGTAATATTGGCATCGGTTGCTTTTGGGTACAAAGGAGTTGAATTATGTGCATTATTCAGCATGGTGGCGCCTTCAACATCCGTATCAAGCTATACCATGGCTCAGCAGTGCGACTGCAATCATGAATTAGCGGGGCAGATAGTGTTTTTTTCTACAATTGTCAGCCCTTTCAGCATTTTCTTGTTTATATTTATTTTAAAAACCGTAGGTTTGTTTTAGGAGAGACAATGGATATCAAGATATATAAAAAGAGCTTTGAACACTCATATGCCCTTGGCATTTTTCCCACTGTGGAGCTAATAACATCAAAACCTGAATCCGTAATTAAAGTATTAATAAGCTCAAGCTACAGAGCTGACTCTGATATGGATATTTTTCAGCTATGTAAAAAATATAACATTAAGACGGAAATTAATGATAAGGTTATCAATAAAATAAGCAGTAAGGAAAATTGTTTTGTATCGGGAGTTTTTAGCAAATATCAGTGTGAGCTTACGAAGGGGTCACATATTGTTTTGGTCAACCCCGGCAACATGGGCAATATGGGTACAATTATAAGGACGCTCACAGGTTTTGGCTTAAATGATTTGGCTATAATAAGCCCCGGAGTTGATATATTCGACCCAAAGGTAATAAGAGCATCCATGGGCGCTATTTTTAAAATTAATTTTAAATATTATGACAGTTTTAATAAATATCATGAAAGCTTTGGGAATCATAAATTATATACATTCATGCTTGATGGTGCTGTTTCATTAAAAGATGTTAAACATGACAGAGATGAAAGCTTTTCTTTAATTTTCGGTAACGAAGCAACGGGCTTGGATAATAGTTTCGCCAATATAGGCACCAATGTAATTATAAAGCATACAGATCGTATCGATTCGTTAAATCTGACTATTGCTGCCGGTATTGCTATGTACCAATTTTGCAGCTAATAAATTGAAGTAATGGATATTGATTATTGCTATTACATTTAATGGAATAATAATAATTGATATAAAGCTAATAATATTCATGTAGGTGACAAAACATCTTCAAATACGTATATGAAGGGATGATGGCAATAAAGAAATTCAATTTCAGCAATAAGAACAATAACGAAGAAAAGTTATTGAATTGGGAAAATAGTGTAAAATTAGACAGCCAACAAAACTTAAGGGAGCAAGTAGAGCAGATGAATAACGAAAATAATAACAGAAACAGAAACGAAAACAACAGATTCGAGAATCGAAACGAAAGCAACAGATTCGACAATCGCAATGAAAACAACAAATTTGAGAATCGCAATGAAAATAACAAATTTGAGAATCGAAACGAAAACAACAGATTTGATAATCGCAATGAAAACAAGCTGAATAACAACAGAAACAACAGCAAAAACAATAAGGACAATAAGGACAATAAGGATAATAAAAATAACAACAACAATAATTTAAGGTAATTTGGCACGTAAAAGCGGTCATTTAAGCGACCGCTTTTATATTTTTATTATGATGTATATGCTGCTAATGCTATTGAAAGAAGCTTGCCTTCAATTGATTCTGTTCTGGAAGTAAATACTATTGGCGCGGAAGTTCCCACGGTTGCGGCTATAACAGTTTTCTTTCCTATATATGAAATTGCTTTTGTAACTGAATTTCCGACAGTTAAATTAGGAACTACTATTATATCCGCATTGCCGGCTACAGGGCTGGAAATTCCCTTAGCCTTGGCTGCTTCAACCGATACTGCGTTATCAAATGCCAAAGGTCCATCTACTATGCAGCCCTTTATTTGCCCTCTATCGGCCATTTTGCTTAAAACCGCGGCATCAATGGTGTCTTGCATGTTTGGATTTACAACCTCTAAAGATGCTAAAACAGCTACGCGTGGTTTTTCTATTCCTAATCTGTGTGCTAAGTCAACCGCATTTTCTAAAACCTCTTTTTTGCCTGTTAAGTCAGGATTTACAGTTATTGCACAATCTGTAATAAACATTAGTCCGCCGGTTTCTTTTTCAAGTACAGAAATTTGAGTGATATGCTTGCCGACATTAAGTGTTTTTTCTTTATTCAATACGGCTTTCAAGAATATTGAGGAGTGAAGCATACCCTTCATGACTGTATTTGCTTTACCCTGTGCAACCAAATCCACAGCTAAATCGGCAGCTTTTTTATGTTCCTTCTCATCAATTATTTCAGAATTAATGTTTAAATTGTTTTCTTTTATAATTTGTCCAATTTTTATTGAATCACCTACCAATATGAAATTTGCAAGGTTGATTTCTTCGGCTTTCTGTATTACTTCCAATATTTCGGAATCCTCAGGGGATACAACGGCAATAAATTTTGATTCCCTTTCAATAGATAGATCCATTAATTGTTTAAAATTTTTAATTTCCATTTGTTACTCCTAACATATAGTTTATGACAGCAATGCTGCTACATTGTAACCTACAAATGTTACTATAACTGTAGTAATAGCAATCATTGCAAAGCCGTATTTATAAATCTGCGATTTCCCGGAATATTCATCTCCATGAAGCATTGCTACCGTAGCAAAACCGGATGGGAATGTATAAGCGCAGGAGCCTGCAAATGTAGTAACCAATGCTATTGCAGCAGCATTTACCGGAGCTCCTCCCAATGCTAATGTAACGGCAACACCTGTCATAATTGTTATTGATGTTACGTTGGAAGCAAAATTTGTTAAAAAGCATGTTACAAAACCAAACAGCATAAAAACGCCTAAAACCTTATTGCCTGTTGCAGTCATCGGTGCTGCAGGAGGTAAAAACCAGAATATGGCGATTATGGCTAAACAGGAAAGTATGGTTATAAGTTTATTTTTGTTCATGTAAAATTTTTGAACATTTGTCGTATTATTACTCATTGTTGATATCTCCTTTTTTTAATTATTGCGTTAATCGTAAATTTTATCAAATCTTAGACAGCGCCATGAAATAGGCATTCTATAAACTTAACCGCAGTTAAATTTAATTATTGTATATTATAACATTTTAATCCTCCTTTCAAAAGTATGGCTGTTTTCGCTATTGCTGTTATATTTGTAACATGCAAAAAGTATGCCATTAAGGACTGTTTTAGATAATGACAATTTAAATATAAAAATTAGAGCATAACGTATAGTTTTTATATTTTTTTAATTACTTAGTCTCATATAAGCAGAAAGAACATTGTTAAATAATAAGCAAAAATCGCAAAAATGAAATATTCAGACTTATTATTATAATAAATGTCGAAAGTTGTTGAAATTAAAAAGCAATCTTTAAATACTCAAAAGTAACAACAAAAAACGCAAAAATGAGATATTTATCGCGGTTTTATTTTTGTACATTGAATTTTTTGATTAAAAAGTGCAGTATTCTCATTTGATATATCTTGGCATAAAAAATGCAATGTATAAAGTAAAAGTTAAATAAAGTAGCTTGTAAAAAGCTGAAAAATTTATGAAAAGATATTTAGGAGGAAATTATAATGGCAAGAAAAGTAATAATAACAGTAGCGCAGACAGGAGCGTTTCATGGAAAGGAAGCTAATCCCAATATTCCAACGCAGCCTAAAGAGATAGCTCAATCTGCATATGAATGCTACAATGCAGGTGCATCCATAGTTCATATACATGCAAGAGATAAACAGGATGTATCAACAAACGACCCTAAGATATATTCTGAAATCAACTCATTAATCAGAGCTAAGTGCAATATTATACTTCAGAATTCCACAGCACCAAAGAATGTACCGGGCTCGGTAGCGGAGGATGGAATGGAACTTCTCTATGCCGATGATGTCGTATATCCTGAAATGTGCTCATTGGATTGCTCATTAATAGGAACGAGCTGGGCGGGAAGAACATTTATTTATGAATGGACAAGAGAATTCTTGATAAAGCACGCAGCACGAATGAAAGAGCTAAATATTAAGCCGGAGCTTGAAATGTTTAATCCCACATCAATTGAAGACGTTGTTAAATATGTATATCCTCAAGGTGTACTTAATGATCCTTTATCAATGACATTTGTAATGGGAATGGATAAATCAAGTCAGGGTGCCATGGAATTTTCATATGACAATTTAGTTCATTTAATACACAAGATTCCAAAAGGAACGTTGTTCGGAACAATGGGAATTGGAGCTAATCAGCTGCCGGCAACAGTTATGACAATGCTTATGGGCGGAAATGTACGTGTCGGCTTCGAAGACAATGTTTTCTTCAGAAAAGGAGAATTAGCTAAGAGCAACGCCCAGCTTGTAGAAAGAATAGCTAATTTAGCAATAGAATTTGGTTTGGAAATTGCAACCCCTGACGAGGCAAGACAAATTTTGGGACTTAATTAAATTAAAGACTACCACATTCAAATATAAACCTTCATAAAATAAAACAAGAACCTCCTCAAAATTGGGGGTTCTTGTTTTAATATTGTGATTTATTTAAATTCTCTTATTTCCGTAATTCCCTGAAGTCCTTCAAGAGTGCCTCTTGCAAGTGATTCCATTTCATTTTCACCGGGATATACCACTACGGGTGCAATATATTCAACTCTGTCTTTGATTTTTTGAACTATTGATTCAGAGTAGGCAATACCCCCGGTAAGCAATATAGCATCTACTTTTCCGCAAAGAACTGTCGCCATTGCTCCGATTTGCTTGCATATTTGGTAAATCATAGCGTCAAGGTACAAAGCATATTTTTCATCAGTTTTAGACTTCTCTTCAACTTCCTTAACATCCTGAGTACCAAGGTAAGCAACTAAGCCGCCTTCTCCGTGTATCATCTTATGAACTTCCTCATAGGTATATTTTCCTGAGAAGCATAGTCTTACTAAATCTCCTACAGGCAAAGCCCCTGTACGGTTAGTCGAAAAAGGACCGTCTCCTTCCAAACCATTTTCTCCATCTATCATTTTTCCCTTTTTATGAGGGGCTACCGAAATACCTCCACCCAAGTGAACTACAACTAAATTTAAATCTTCATAATTGAGTCCGTTTTCGCGGGCATACCTTTTAGCAGTCGCTTTATGGCTTAATGCATGGAAGCTGCTCCTTCTTTCTATGAGAGGATGTCCGGAAACTCTTGCTAATGGTTCGAATTCATCAGTTACTGGAGGATCTACTATCAGTGGAATTGCTTTGCTGTTCTGACACATCATATATGCTAATCTGCTTCCTAAATCAGCAACATGCTGTCCCCATTTTCCGCTTGCCTGCTGAGCCATCATTTCATCGTTAACTCTGTAAACTCCGCTTACCAATGGTTTTGTATGACCGCCGCGGCTGACAATAGCATCCAAGGATTCCTTGTATATATTGTTATCTTTCATAAATTTGTAAATTAAATTAGTTCTGTATTCATCCTGTTCCCAAATACTATTAAATTGTTTAATTTCCTGCGCAGGGTGGTTGATGGTGTCTTTTTTTATGCAGGCATCATCTTCATAGTATGCTACTTTTGTTGATGTAGAACCTAAATTAATTGCTAAAATTTTATACATTTTTTCCTCCTTAAATTACAAATAATAACTTTAAAGATATACGTGCAAAATTCATGCCAAAAACAAGCAAGCTTATCAGAGCCTTATAGCTTTGCAACATATTAATTAACGCCACAATGTAGTTTTGTTTATGTTTAAACATTCATTTGTGTATAAACATTCACATAGTTTGTGTTTATAATCTTCTTTCATATTTTATATTAATTTATCAAAAGTATAATAAGGGATTTGATTTCACGCGTTTGTCAATTGATTATTGGCATGAATATTGCTTGAAAGTTGTCAAAGGTTTCATTTGATTGTGAATGTCAGATAGACTCACTCACATAATATTTATAAATATATTATTTGTTGATATAAAATAAAGCTTAATATATAATACCTTATATAAGAGGTGAAGCATATTGAATAGGATCTGGGATAAGCGTATGGATATAAATTTAATTAAGCTTATTATTGATTCATCTTATGACGGGTTAACTTATACGGATGAAAACGGTACAATAATATTCAACAATAAGGCCTATACGGATATTACCGGAATTCACGAAGAAGATCTTATAGGGGAATCAATATATGAATTAGGTCCGCAGGGATTTCCTGTGTCCAATATGGTACTGAAGGTTTTTGAAACGAGAAAAACATTATCTGAAGTTATACAATATAAGCATTCAAATAAAGAAGTATTGGTTACAGTTGTTCCTGTCTATGATGAAGGAGGCATATTCAGGGGCATAGTTGGAAATGTAAGAGATTTGACAAGCTTAAATGAGCTAAGAAAAGAATTATCTTTGGTAAGGGCAAAATATACCGAAGAAAAGACGAAGCACGAAGAAATCAATAAAGAATTGGAATTACAAAGACAAAACAATTTAATACTGAGAGAAAAGCTCAATACACTTTTAAACAGCCTTGATGATGATATGGAGCTATTGAGTAACAGCAAATATTCAATGAAGTTGACCGAATTGGCTTACCGCATTTCAAACGTAGATTCAACCATACTTATAACAGGGGAATCAGGCGTAGGAAAGGATGTATTTTGCAGGTTGGTTCACAAATTATATAATAAGGATAAGCCATATATTAAAATTTCGTGCGGTGCTATTCCTGAAACCCTAATGGAATCAGAATTGTTCGGCTATGAACCCGGTTCCTTTACCGGAGCAAGTAAAAGCGGTAAAAAAGGAGTTTTTGAAGCAGCCAAGGACGGAATTGTTTTTTTGGATGAGGTGGGAGAGCTGACACCGGCATTGCAGGTTAAGCTCTTGACGGTTTTGCAGGATCGTAAATTTTATAGAATAGGCGGCACAAATGAAATTAAAGTAGATGCTAAAATAATTTCTGCGACAAACCGTAATCTCAAGGAAGATGTTGCAAGGGGATTGTTTAGAAGAGACTTATATTACAGGCTTAATGTAATACCGGTATATATACCTCCCCTGAGGGAAAGAAAAGAAGATATAGTTCCTTTAGCAAATAATTATTTATATAAGCTTAATAAAAAAAATAATACAAATGTAAGAATTAAATTCGATGTACAAAAAATTCTTGAGGAATATAATTGGCCTGGCAATATAAGAGAACTCAATAATATCATTGAAAGAATGTATGTATTTAATGTTAATAATGAAATAACATTGGATAATCTTCCGGAAGAGCTGGGGGTATATAAAAATCAAGAAAATATAATAGATATAGACAAAAATAAGAGTTTAAAAGATGCTATGGATGATATAGAAGCAAAGATTATACTTAAAAATTTAGAATTGGATTTGACATTAAATGAGATATCCGAAAAATTAGGAATTAATATATCTACTTTACAAAGGAAAATCGAAAAATACAATTTGCCGAGGCGATATAGGAAGAATATTAAAAATAAGGAGTAAATCAGCATATAGTTAAGTACTTACATAAAAATAAGCTTTTAGAGCTCTGCCTACATAGGGCTCTAAATTTTGTTTTATGTGCTGTAAACTTTTACTTTCAATAATATTGGAATGGATTTTGCTATAAAAAATAGATAGATACTAATAAATTTATAAAGTCGATTGGCGGTTTTATGATCACCTATTGAGCTGTGAAAGGATATTTATGAATAATAAAAGATTATTTGGTTTGATTTTAGGTATTTCAGCTGCTGTAATAATTAATTTGCTTCCGCTAAAAGGATTATCTTATCAAGGAAAAATGTGTCTTGGCCTAACACTGATGACCGTGGTATTCTGGGCTTTGCAAATTGTTCAATCAGGTTATGCTTCAGGTCTTTATTTGGCTTTGCTGATAATATTTCATGTTGCGGAGCCGTCAGTTGTATTTTCGCCATGGCTTGGAAGCACGATGTATTTAGTTATAGGGGCATATTTAATTGCTTCCTCTGTAAAAAGCTCGGGATTAGGAGAAAGAATAGCATATAAATTTATTTTAAAATACGTCAATTCATATAAAAGCATAATTATATCAATATTTGCTTTGACGGTTATGTTAAGTATATTAATCCCTCATCCGTGGCCAAGAGCCTTCTTAATAATGTCGGTTATGGCGGTTGTAATTAAAAGCGCTAATATACCAAGAGAGGATTCGATAAAAATAGGATTTACCGTTTTTGCGGCGTCGGTTCCGTCTTCTGTAATTTTTTTAACCGGAGACAGTGTAATAAATCCTCTTGCGGTACAAGCTTCAGGAATTGCTGTAAGTTGGATGCAGTGGTTTATTTATATGGGGCCTCCGGGCATAATTGCAAGCATCATAACCTGTTTTCTGATATTAATTTTATTTAAACCATCAAAGGAAATAAAAATAAACAAAAAAGAAATAAAAGAAAAACTATGTTTTTTAGGGCCTGTTTCAAGCGTAGAAAAAAGAACTATTGTATGGCTTGTAATTGCGGTTGTTCTATGGCTGACGGATTCAATACACGGAATTGATATCGGATGGATTACATTGCTTATTTCAATGCTGATGAGTTTTCCTGTAATAGGAGATATATTAGATTCAAAGCAATGGGGTGAAGTTCCGGTACATGTATTGCTTTTTTTAACTGCAGCTATGACAATAGGCAAGGTCGGAGGTGTTACGGGAATGAACAATTGGATTGCGGAAACTGTTCTTCCATCAACCATACCTTCAAATCCGTATTTACTTGCAGCAATAATAGCAGTAATTTCCATAGGAATACACATGGTTTTAGGGAGTGTAATAGCAGTTATGGGTATAGCGATACCGGCATTGCTGATATTTACGGAGCCTATGAGCATAAGTCCGATTGTTATAACATTATTAGTATATTCCTCAATCAGTATCCACTATATCTTGCCTTTTCACCACTTAAATATTCTGGTAGGGCAAGGTGAGGAGAATGGCATGTACGGACAAAAAGAAGTTTTGCGTTTAGGAGTTCCTTTGACCGCGGTTGTTTTTATAATTGTTTTTATTGAAGTTATTTATTGGAAATTAATTGGTTTATTTTAATGCGTCATTGAAGGACAATCCTGTTTATTAAAAGATTAAGATCTTTAAATATGCATTGATAATACTTAATGAACAAAATGTGCAATTGCTAAGAAGTGTTGAAATGTAAGCGTAAACAGAAGTTATTTTTTTCACGATAAATAAATTGTTGACAACATATAGCGTTGGTTTTATAATATTGTTAATTAATGTGAAGCTTAATCAATTAATTTAATAACAAATTGAATGAAAAGCAGGGGAGAGTTCCTCCGGGACGCCGAAGAAGCAAATTACAAATGTCGAATGTAATGAAACTTTCAGGCAAAAGGACCTTGCTTGGACAATACTCTGAACGGCATGGCTAAGACAGAGACAGAGACAATTACAACTTGTTTCTGTCTTTAATTATATAAAAACCAATAATAAAAAAGGAGTGGAAAATGAAAAAAACACCTTTATATGAAAAGCATGTTCAGCTTAATGGAAAAATAATTGATTTTGGCGGATGGGCTCTTCCGGTCGAATATTCGGGCATAATTTCTGAGCATGAAGCAGTAAGAACGAAAGCGGGAATTTTTGATGTATCTCACATGGGTGAAATAACAGTTAAAGGCGAAGATTCAGAAAAATATCTGCAGATGGTTTTGACAAATGATATTTCATCACTTAATGATAATCAGATTGCCTATACAACCATGTGTTATCCCCATGGAGGAGTTGTGGATGATTTATTGGTTTACAAATACAACAGCGCGTATTATCTGCTGGTAGTAAATGCATCAAATACCGAAAAAGACTTCAAATGGCTGAATGAAAACTTATTTGGCAATACCGAAGTATTAAATGTTTCGGAATACTACGCTCAGATTGCTTTGCAGGGACCATTGGCTCAAACAATTTTGCAGAAGGTTACCGAAAAAGATTTAAATGAAATAAATTTCTATTATTTCAGTGATAATGTATATATAGGAGATATTAAAGCATTGGTTTCGCGTACCGGTTATACGGGTGAAGATGGTTTTGAGCTTTATTTTGACAGCAATAAAGCCGAAGAAATGTGGGATATGCTTTTAGAAGCAGGCAAGGATTCGGTAATGCCTGCCGGCTTGGGAGCAAGAGATACCTTAAGATTTGAAGCAACACTTCCGCTTTATGGGCATGAATTGGATGAAAATATAACTCCCCTTGAAGCAGGACTTGGATTCTGTGTAAAGCTTAATAAGGAAAATTTTATAGGCAAGGAATCATTGGCAAAGCAAAAAGCAGAAGGGCTTAAAAGAAAATTGATTGGCTTTGGAATGATTGACAGAGGAATACCAAGAAGCAATTATGAGGTATATGCCGAAGGAAGAAAAATAGGATATGTAACAACAGGAAGCTTTTCGCCTACCTTAAAGAAAAACATAGGATTAGCCCTTATAGATTCGGCATATGCAAAGGAAGGCACAGAGATAGAAATTGTAATCAGAAATAAAAATTTAAAGGCTGAAGTAATAAAAAAGCCATTCTACTCAAAGAAATATAGAAAGATGCCCTAACCCCATTTTTCAGAGTGTTTTTTCTGAAAAATGGCTGGTAGGTCATTCGCAACGAATTCCCAAAATATGCGACCGAAGGAAGCAAATATTTTGGTGAATGAGACTGTGAGATGAAATTGTTAGAATTAAAAAATTTATATTGGGTATTTATAATATTATCTAAAAATATTTATCACGGAGGGAATTATGAAACTATTGGAAGATTTAAAATATGTCGAATCACATGAATGGGTGAGAGTGGAAGGAAACAAGGCATATATAGGAATTACGGATTATGCGCAGGATAAATTAGGAGATATTGTATATGTGGAAGTGCCTGAGGCAGGAACTGTAGTTGAAGCAGGAGACCAATTTGTTGTACTTGAATCGGTTAAGGCAGCCTCTGATGTATATGCTCCTGTTTCAGGGACGGTAGTGGAAGTAAATGAAGAGCTGGAGGATAATCCGGCATTAATCAATGAATCAGCATATGATGCGTGGATAGTGGCTATAGATATGAGCATGCCTACCGAAGCGGACAGTTTGCTGTCTTCTGAAGAATACGAAGAAATATGTGAATAAAGGAGTTGTTATGGCAAGGTATATTGGAAACACCAATGATGACCGACAAGATATGTTAAAAGAAATCGGCTGTAAGGATATCAATTCACTGTTTAATGCTGTTCCCGATTCAGTGCTTTTAAAGGAGAAATTAAATATACCGGAAGCTTTGTCGGAAATGGAGCTTATAAAAAGTATAAAATTATTATCCGATAAAAATCTTAATACAGATGAATATGTATGTTTTATGGGTGCGGGTGCATATGACCACTACATACCTTCCGCGATAGACCAACTGATACTCAGACAGGAATTCTATACGGCATATACTCCTTATCAGCCTGAAATCAGTCAAGGGACATTGCAGGCTATATTTGAATATCAGACAATGATTAGCGAATTAACGGGGCTTCCTGTTGCCAATGCTTCCATGTATGACGGGGCGACGGCTTTGGCGGAAGCATGCGTCATGTCCTGCGAAGCAACAAGAAGAAATGAAATATTAATAGCAAATACTGTTCACCCTGAAAGCCGACAGGTTGTAAATACATATGCTAAATTCAAAAATATTATTGTAAAAGAATTAAAATATAATAATGGACAAGTAGACTTAGATGACTTGAATGCAAAGATAAATAAGGATACTGCAGCGGTAATAGTGCAGAGCCCAAATTTTTTCGGCATAATTGAGGATGTTGAAGCAGTTGCCGAAATAACTCACAAAAACAAAAGCCTTTTGACCGTAAGCGCAGACCCTGTTTCACTGTCAATTATAAAAAGTCCCGGGGGGATGGGGGCGGATATTGCTGTGGGCGAAGGGCAATCACTTGGCAATGCACTTAATTTTGGCGGACCATACTTAGGGTTCATGGCTGTTACGGAAAAATTGATGCGAAAGATGCCGGGAAGAATCGTAGGGCAAACTTCAGACAAGGAAGAAAGAAGGGGATTTGTACTTACGCTTCAGACGAGGGAGCAGCATATAAGAAGGGAAAAAGCAACGTCGAATATTTGCTCTAACCAAGCTTTAAATGCGTTGCAGGCAACTATGTATTTAACATTTTTGGGCAAGGAAGGTCTTAAAGAAGTTGCAAAGCTCTGTTTTAACAAATCTCACTATGCATATAATGAATTAATTAAAACAAATAAATTTAAATCCTTGTTTTCAGCTCCATTCTTTAAAGAATTTGCTGTAGCAAGTGAAAAACCGGTAAATGAATTAAATGGCGAACTCCTTGAGGATAATATAATAGGCGGCTACAGCTTAGAAAAGGATTATCCCGAGTTAAAAAACGGATATCTTCTTGCAGTAACAGAAAAGAGAACCAAAGAAGAAATAGATGCATTGGTTAGAAGGGCAGGTGAGTAATATGCAATTAATATTTGAAAAAAGCAAAAGAGGCAGAAAAGCATATTCACTTCCTGAATGCGATGTACCCGAAGTATCAATGGATTTAATAGGCAGCAAGTATTTACGAAATGATGACCCGGAACTTCCTGAGGTAAGCGAGCTTGATGCGGTTCGTCATTTTACGCGAATTTCTCAGAGAAATCATGGTGTTGACTCGGGATTCTACCCCCTTGGCAGCTGTACGATGAAATATAATCCAAAGGTAAACGAAGCAGTGTCAAGATTAGACGGTTTTACAAAAATTCACCCCTATCAGCAGGAAAACACCGTCCAAGGAGCATTGAAATTAATGTATGACCTTGGAAGTATGCTTTCTGAAATAACCGCCATGGAAGAATTCACTCTTCAGCCGGCAGCAGGAGCCCATGGAGAACTGACCGGATTAATGATAATGAAAGCATACCACCAAAACAGAAATGACGAAAAAAGAACAAAAATAATAATTCCTGATTCGGCTCACGGAACAAATCCCGCATCTGCCGCAGTTGCCGGATTTGATGTGGTTGAAGTAAAATCAAATGATAAAGGCTTGGTTGATATAGAAGCATTGAGGGCTGCAGTCGGTGATGACACGGCAGGATTCATGCTTACCAATCCAAATACTTTAGGCTTGTTTGATGAGAATATTTTAGAAATATCTAAAATTGTGCATGAGGCAGGAGGCTTAATGTACTATGACGGAGCCAATGCCAATGCGATTTTAGGCATATCCAGACCCGGAGACATGGGCTTTGACGTAGTTCACTTAAACCTTCATAAAACATTTGGTACTCCTCACGGCGGAGGGGGTCCCGGAGCAGGTCCCGTCGGAGTGAAAAAACATCTTGCGGAGTTTCTGCCGGTGCCTGTTATTTCTAAAAAAGAAGATGAATATTTCATGGATTACGACAGAACGCTGTCAATCGGTAAGGTAAAGTACGCTTACGGTAATTTTGGTGTATTGGTCAGAGCATATGCATATATTTTAAGCATGGGTCCCGACGGACTTAAGGAAGTTGCGGAAAATGCCGTATTAAATGCAAACTATGTTGCCAACAAGCTTAAGGACGTATACTTTTTACCGATTGATACGGGGTGCATGCATGAATGTGTGCTGTCAGGATATTGGCAAAAAGAAAAAAATGGAGTATCCACTCTTGATATTGCAAAAAGGCTGCTGGATTTTGGATTTCATCCTCCGACAATTTATTTCCCTCTTATTGTTCATGAAGCAATGATGATTGAGCCTACGGAATGCGAAACAAAAGAAACATTGGATGAATTTATTGCAGCAATGAGGCAAATAGCCGATGAAGCGGAAAATGATCCGGAAATGGTAAAAACAGCTCCCCACACAACTGTTATAAGCAGATTAGACGAAACTACGGCAGCAAGAAAACCGATACTTCGCTACACCAAATAAAGTTAACATAAATAATTATTATGTAAACAAGAGGACATTTTTATATGTGTCCTTTTTCTTCGTATGAAAGTACTTTTAAAACACTTTGAATAATAAATTGACAGCATTAATAATTTTTGATAATCTTATATAAAAATATAGGTAAACAGGAGAAAGAAATGATATTAATAGTTGATTTCGGTGCACAATACAGTCAGCTTATTGCGAGAAGAGTAAGAGAAGCTAATGTTTATTGTGAAATAGTTCCATATACATATACAATTGAACAAATAAGAAGAAAAGCTCCTATGGGTATTATACTTTCAGGAGGACCTGCAAGTGTTTATGTTGAAAATGCTCCCAAAATAGATAAAGAAATATTTAATTTAGGAGTACCTGTTTTAGGTATATGCTACGGCGGTCAATTCATAGCTCAGGAATTCGGAGGCAAAGTAAGAAGAGCTGATTTTAGAGAGTACGGAAGAGTAAAGCTTAAAATACTTACCGATGACAAATTATTCAGAAACATTGACCAGAATACCCTATGCTGGATGAGTCATACGGATTTCATTGAAATTGCCCCGGAGGGATTTGAAATAACTGCAAGCTCTGAGTCCTGTCCTGTTTGTGCCGTGAGAAATGAAGAAAAGAAAATTTATGCGGTTCAGTTCCATCCTGAAGTTGAACATACCGAAAAAGGAAGAGAAATAATAAATAATTTTCTTTTCAATGTATGTGAAATAAATAAGGACTGGAATATGGGAAGCTATGCTAAGGATTCTATTGAAAGAATAAAAAATCAGGTTGGAGACAAAAAAGCACTTTGCGCCTTGTCCGGCGGAGTTGATTCATCCGTTGCAGCGGTAATGGTTCACAAAGCAATAGGCTCAAATTTAATTTGCGTATTTGTTGATCATGGTCTTTTAAGAAAGGATGAAGGAGATCAGGTAGAGAAAGTATTCAAAGAAAAATTCAACATGAACTTAATCCGTGTTAATGCTCAGGAAAGATTCTTAGGTAAATTAGCGGGAGTAACCGAACCTGAGACAAAACGAAAAATAATTGGCAATGAATTTATTCGCGTATTTGAAGAAGAAAAACAAAAGCTTAAAAACGAATTCGGGCACATTGACTATCTTGTTCAGGGTACAATTTACCCTGATGTTATTGAAAGCGGAACAGCAACAGCTTCGGTAATCAAAAGCCATCATAACGTGGGAGGACTTCCCGATGATGTCGACTTTGAACTGTTAGAACCCCTTCGTCAATTGTTTAAGGATGAAGTGAGGCAGGTAGGAAGAGAATTGGGAATCCCGGAAGAAATCGTTGAAAGACAGCCATTCCCCGGACCGGGTCTTGCAATCCGTGTATTGGGAGAGGTAACCGAAGAAAAACTGAAAATAGTAAGAGAAGCAGACTTTATTTTCAGAGATGAAATAAAAAAAGCAGGTCTTCAAAATAAAATATGGCAGTA
>DAIMMU010000174.1:0-5152 GCA_036720515.1 Sedimentibacter sp. | reverse complement strand
TATGGTGCGGTCGGGGGGATTTGAACCCCCACGAATGTACATTCGCTAGCCCCTCAAGCTAGTGCGTCTGCCGTTCCGCCACAACCGCATTGCTTATCTATTATAATTGATTGATTATATTTTGTAAAGCAATTTTTATTTATCAAAAAGATTTTTTTATCTAACTGAGATTACTAAGGTTATGTATAATATGTAAATATACAGTCCGGCAATCTATTTTTACTTGTATTTTTGTATAATTTGAATTATAATAATTGTATCAAGCAATTGTGGGGGATAGTATGAAAGTTGCGGTAATAAAATCATTTACACATGAAAACAACGGCGGAAACGGAGCCGGTACAGTTATTTTGAACGAGCAATTAACGGATGAAAGAAAGCAGGAAATAGCAAGTAAGGTTGGATTGTCAGAGACAGCATTTGTTTTTAAGAAAAGTGAAAACGATTATGATGTAAGCTTTTTTACTCCCGTATGTGAAGTTGACCTTTGCGGTCATGCAACAATTGCAGCATTTTATTACTTGGGAGAAACAGGACAAATTAAAGGCAACAACGAAACAAGGACAGTATATCAAAATACAAAGGCAGGCAGACTTAAAATCGAACTAACATTCAAGGAGGGAAATATTGATTATGTTCTAATGCAGCAAAGTGAACCCCGTATATATAACGAGCTTAAAGATCAAGTAAAACAAATAGCAGATTCACTAAATACAGATGAAGAATCAATAGGACTTAATAATTATGATATAAGCCCGACGATTGTGTCTACAGGTTTAAAAGACATTTTGATACCTGTCAAATCAAGAGATATACTGAATAATCTTAAGGCGGATTATAGGCTGATAGAGGATATTTCTTATGACAACGATGTAGTGGGTTATCATGTTTATACAATTGATGAAGGAAAGGTTTATGCAAGAAATTTTGCTCCGAAGGTTGGAATTAATGAAGAATGTGCAACGGGTACTTCTAACGGAGCATTGGGAAGCTTGCTTTACAGTAAAGGATTGATTTTAGACCAAATGGAAGTAATCCAAGGAGAATCCATGAATGAAAAAAGCCTCATATTCGTAAAAGTAAATCGGAACAATGGTACTATGGAAGTCCATGTCGGCGGTAAAGCTTTTATTGAAGAGTATATAGAAGTTTAGCGGGGGATTGTATGAAGATAAAAGAGGTTATAGATATTGTAAAAGCCGATGTTCTGACAAATTATCATGATGAGAATACCGAGCTTAAATGCGGCTTTGCCAGTGATTTAATGAGTGACGTGCTTGCATATGCTTGCAGTGATTCTTTGCTTATAACAGGATTAAATAACCCCCAGGTAATCAGAACCGCAGAAATGTTAGATATTACTACCGTTTTGTTTGTAAGGGGAAAGAGACCGAGCAAAGATGTAATAGAATTGGCAAAAGAAAATTGTCTTACGGTGCTTGCAACTGATTGCACGATGTTTAAAACATGCGGATTATTAGTGACTAACGGTATGAAAGGGCTAGATTTAAATGACTGACGGAATTTTAAAAAGATATAGCTACAGTGTGAATGCAAATGATTTCACGACCGCCGGGAAAGGTTCAAGTACAATAAAAAGCAATTTGAAATCATTGGGCATCGATGCTAATATTATAAGAAAAATTGCAATAATATCTTATGAAGCTGAAATAAATATTGTGATACATTCTTATGGAGGAAAGCTTCACTGTGATATATATGAAAATAAAATAGTAATAATTTCGGAGGACACAGGTCCCGGTATAAAGGATGTAGACATGGCAATGACGGAAGGATTCTCTACCGCAACGGACAATATAAGAGAGCTTGGTTTTGGTGCCGGTATGGGTCTTCCCAATATTAAGAGATATTCCGACAATTTAGAGATTAAAACAGGTAACGAAGGAACAACAATAACAGTTACCATCTGCTTGTAGGAGGGAAATATGAATTTTTCAATTATGTTAGATAAAGATAAATGCAGAGGTTGTACCAATTGTATGAAAAGATGCCCTACGGAGGCTATTAGGCTTATTGACGGCAAAGCTTTTATTCATACATCAAAATGCATTCATTGCGGCGAATGTGTAAAAGTATGTCCATACAACGCTTACACTCCGGAGTCAATAGAATGGTATGATGTAATGCATGACGCATCGTATAAATATAAAATTGCAATTCCTTCCACAACATTATACGGGCAGTTTCCCAGAGGAACAGACATATGCAAGGTACAAAATTCAATTTTAAAATTAGGTTTTGATTTTGTTTATGATGCCAGCTGGGCAGCAGATCTGGTTGCAAGGGCAATAAGGCTTAAAATTGATAACGAAAAAACGATAAGACCTTACATTGCAACAAATTGCCCTGCTGCGATAAGGCTTATGAAAAACAGATATCCCTCACTTATGGATAATTTGATTTTAATCAGAGAACCTATGGAAATTGCGGCAATGCTTGCAAGGGAAAGAGCAAGAAATAAATACAACTTAAAAGATGAAGAAATAGGTGTATTTTATATATCTCCATGTCCTGCCAAACTTCTTGCGGTAACAAATCCTATCGGAGATTACAAACCTTCGGTTGATTGGGTTATACCTCTTAATACGATTTATGGAGAGCTGTACAGAGAAGTTATAAGGGAGGGTAATATGACTTGTTCGTATCCTTCGCTGTCGGGAATGAAATGGGCTGTGGCAGGCGGTCAATCGGAAAATGCGGGGCTAAACAACTTTATTGCTGTTAACGGAATGGAAAATATAATTGAAATTTTGGAAGAAATTGAAAACGGAAAGCTAAACGATATAGACTATGTTGAAGCATTGGCATGCGTCAACGGCTGCGTGGGTGGTACATTTAATGTGGCAAATCCTTTTATAGCAACCAGTAATATTAATTATATTTCAAACAGCTTAAATGGTGATTCCATAAATCCTGATATTGACAGATTTGAAGAAATGTATAAATCGGGAATTTTCAATTATAAGCTGAAGGAAGAGGATAATCCCAGCAAGCTCAATATAAAGGAAGCGGTTGAAAAAAACGAAAAAATTAAAGAAATATATGACAAGCTACCGGGCTTGGATTGCGGTTCCTGCGGTGCTCCGACATGTTTGGCTCACGCTGAAGATGTATATAATAAAAAATCTTTATTTTATGACTGTGTTGTATTAAGAGTAAAAAATAAACAGGAGGAATAGAATGAACTGTTCAGAATTTGCAGATAAGTTACAGCTGACAACCTTGTGTGAGAAAGATGAAAACATTGAAATTGAAGGTGTTTATATTGGTGACCTGCTCAGCATAGCAATGTCAAAAGCAAAGAAAAACTATGTATGGATAACTATTCAGACCCATATAAATATTGTAGCGGTTGCAGAGCTTTTGGAATTAGCTTGTATTATCATTGTTGAAAATATGGAAGTAGCTGATGACACTTTAATAAAGGCAAAGGAATTAAACATACCTATTTTCAAAACATCGGAAAGCGCATATAAATTAGCCTGCAGAATTAAAGACTTGGGTATAAAATGAAATTTTATTACGATTTGCATATACATTCGGATTTGTCTCCATGCGCAAGCAGTGATATGACACCTAATAATATTATAAATATGTCCGTTATAAAAGGTTTGAACATTATATCCGTTACTGACCATAATTCAACGGCGAATTTACGTGCTGTAACAGAGTTAGGCGAAGGAGCGGGAATCAAGACAATACCCGGAATAGAAGTGACAACAAAGGAGGAAGTTCATGTTCTGTGCTATTTTAGAAACATAGATAATGCAACGGAGTTTGGCGGTATTATTTATGATTCGCTTCCTTTTGTAAAAAACAATCCCGAAATTTTCGGAGAGCAAAATATATATAATTGCAGAGATGAAATTACAGGCACCTTGGAAAAGTTATTAATAAATGCTTCTTCCTACAGTATTGAGGATATTTATTATATTGCAAAGAAATATGACGGAGTTATGATACCGGCTCATATTAACAAAATATCCAACAGTATCCTCGGAGTTTTGGGGTTCATGCCATTTAACCTTAAGATAGATTTTGTGGAAGTATTTTCAAAAATACCTATAGACTGCAAAATAACCGAAAAGTACAAAATACTAAACAATTCTGACGCACATCAGCTCATTGACATATCTGAGCCGGTTAATTATTTTGAATTAAGTAATATAAATGATATTTATAATTTCTTGTGTATGCCTGCGAACCCTATTTTTTAGGGGTTTTTTTCTGAAAAACAGTCGTCGGTCGGCGGCTAATACTCAACGTAATTTGGTGAATGAGACTGCGCATGTTTGTATGACCTAAGAATTCAAAAGTGGAGGAATTATGAAGGAACTTTCAATGCATATTTTGGATATAACTATGAACAGCATAAAAGCCGAAGCCACAATAATAGAGATAAATATTGAAGACAGTATAAAAAACAATTGGTTGAAAATAACTATTAAGGATAATGGCAGAGGAATGAGTGAAGAGGTAATAAATAATGTAACAAATCCATTTTACACAACCCGTACTACCAGGAAGGTGGGACTGGGTATTCCCATGTTGAAAGAATCCTGCGAAAGATGCAATGGCTGTTTGAAGATATATTCACAGCCCGGCATCGGGACAACTATTTCATGTTATTTTGAAAGGGACAATATAGACAGGGCACCCCTCGGAAATATGGGAGAAACAATTATGGCAATTATTAACTCAAGCGATAACTGCGATTTGATTTACACACATGCTACGGATTCAGGAACATTTGTTTTCAACACAACGGAAATAAAAGATATACTTGAAGGAATGGATATGAGTGATATTAATGTATTAATTTGGATTAAGGAATATATTAATGAAAATGTAACTTTTCTTTCAAATAGGTAATTAATTGATAAACGAATGCTTTTATTGATTATTTTATTAAAAAATGTTAAAAATATTTAAAATAAATAAAAAAGGTGTTTAAAAGTCGAAAATTATCTGTTATAATCGATATGTTTGTATTATAGCATTTTTTATGTTTGTTATTATTAATTAAAGCACGAGGTGATATTATGAGCACAAAATTGTTTACATTTAAAGGCGGAGTTCATCCCCCTCAAAGTAAGTCCCTTACACAGAATGTACCAATTGAAGATGCAAA
>DAIMMU010000173.1:0-5189 GCA_036720515.1 Sedimentibacter sp. | reverse complement strand
GGCAAGCTGCAAAATTGAATTGAAAATAGCGGAAAGACAAAAATGTGAGGCTAAACGGATATCCTTAGTACAAGATGTTCTATCTAATATTAATACTGTTAAGACTTATAATTTAGTTAAGTATATTGATGATAAAATGAGCTCACTCTCAAATAATTGGTTTAAATATGCACTTAAGTCAGGCAAAATCCAAGTAATATTAATGCCGCTGGGAGTTATGCTGTCCATGATTCCAATAAGCCTGACAGCTGTTTGTTCAGTATATTTCGTTGTTAATAAAACGGTTTCCATTTCACATGTAATTTCATTTTTATTATTGATGTGGCCGACAGCAGATGTACTAATGGAAGCGGAGGGGCAAATTGTAGAATTACGAATGTCGATGTCGGTTGCAAAACGAATATTAGATATATGGAATGCTCCGCAGGCGAACAATAAGTTAATAAGCAATGTATTTGATGACTCTGCTCCGTTAGCCGTGCAAATTGAGGATATGTATTTTTCTTATGAAAAAGACAGAGAAATATTGAAAGGAGTTTCGTTATCAGTTGGTAAACAAGAGCATGTGGCGATAGTGGGCAAATCAGGCTGCGGGAAAAGCACATTATTAAAAGTAATGGCAGGCTTATATAAAGCAACCGGCGGCAGTTTAAGCATATTTGGCGAAGAATCGACAGAAAATGCACTACAACATAACAAATTTTTATCATATGTGCCGCAAAATATTTATTTGTTTCCCGAAAGTCTTGAAGATAATGTTAATTATGGTACCTGTGCCGATAAAGATTCAGATGATATTATTAAGCTGCAGCATTCGTTGGATATTGAATTTATAGAAAACCTTCCAAAAGGGTGGGAAACAATCATAGGTGATGAAGGAATGCATCTTTCTGGAGGACAGCAGCAATGCATCGGTATTATGCAGGCTCTTATGCACAAACTGGAACTCCTGCTGCTTGATGAATCTACATCTGCGTTAGATGCAAATTCCGAGGCTAAAATAATAAATGCAATAAATAAAGAAATGCAGGGTAAAGCAATGATAGTCACGGCACATCGTTTTTCCGCAATAAGAGATGTTGACAGAATTATTGTAATGGATGACGGAAAAGTAGCTGAAGAGGGTACACACGAGCAATTGATTAAAGCAGACGGATTGTATGCAATGCTTTACAATATTCAGGAAAAAGAGGGATTAATCTATGAAGGATAATCAATTAAAATTATATTTTAGATTTCTGTCTTTTTTCAAACCGTTTCTTCCTCAGCTAATAGTTGGCTTAATTTTTTATACTTCGGAAGGTATAACATATACATATATGCTATCGGTCTTTCAAATACAGATTATTGATTCTATTACCACAGATACAGCCGGTAATCTGCTTCCGATAATACTGCGGCTTTTAATTAGCGCCTCAGTATTTTTAACTATATCATGTACGGGATTATATATATTGTTTTACTGCATATCAAAGGTAGATTGTTATATTAAAGGTGAAATATTACACAGTATATCAAGTCAGAAAAAACCTATAGAACATTCTGCGGATTACATTACTAAATTTACAAACGATACATCTCTTATGCTTAGTCTTATGTGGAACACTTCATCGCTGTTAAGAATGTTAGTCGGAGGGTTTGGCGGAGTATTACTTCTTTCGATGATAGATTGGAGATTGATGGTAATTGCAATTATTATAGGTATTATTTCACTTTTGGCACAAACAGTATGTGCAAAGTATTTAAAGCCTATTGCTAAACACATACAAGCAGATGCAAATAATGTACACAGGCGTTTTATGGATATTATCGATGGTGCTGTTGTGATACGTATGTTTAATATCGGTGATTTAAAAATGAAACAATTTACCGATGAAGCAAATACCTTGTATAACAGCTGGATAATAAGCAACAAAATTAATACCTTCCGATTAGGATTTGCATCAATTGAGAAATGGGTTGAATCGGTTGGAATGATAGGAATCGGTTTTTTATTTATGACAAAATGGGAGCTTTCAATTTCTGAATTGATAATTATTCCCATGTTAACACAACCAATAATAACATGCTTGACATCTTTTGGTAATTTTGTTGCAAATATTCAGCCCGGATTAGCAGGGGCAAGAAGAGTTTATGAAGCAATAGACGAGCCGAGTGAAAATTTAAAAGAAGATTATCCAAATTTAGAATTATACGATGAAAAAGCAGTTCTGAAAATAGAAAATGTACATTATTCTTATGAAAAAGAATATCCGATCCTTAACGGAATAAATTTAGAGGCTAACAGCGGAGAGTTTATTGGGATAGTAGGAGCATCGGGAAGCGGCAAAACAACCCTGCTTAAGCTGCTGCTTGGTATTATTTCGCCTGATGAGGGTCATATAACTATATGTAATCAGGATATAGAAAATGTATCGCTCAATAGCCGGAGAGCACAATTTGCATATGTATCACAAGAAACATTGCTGTTTGACGATACGTTGCAACAAAACATTTTTGTAGGAAAAATGGATTCTTTGGATTCGGAAATAAATCAAGCTGCTTATGATGCGGGACTTAATTCTTTTATTGAGAATATTGGCGGCTTGAATCAACCTGTCGGAGAAAAGGGAAGCAAGCTTTCCGGAGGACAACGACAACGTATAGCAATTGCACGTGCTTTGGTTCGGAAGGCTCCGATTCTTTTGCTTGATGAAGCAACATCAGCCTTGGATGCCGAAACTGAATTTCAAATTTTAGATACTTTTATTAATATGCCTAAAAGGCCAATTATTCTGTTTATAACACATCGCTTATCTGCCATTAAGAATGCGGATAAAATTTGTGTTTTAGATAACGGATGTATAAAAGAAACGGGTACACATTCTGATTTGATAAAGCAAGGCGGTATTTATGCAAGACTGTGGTCAGCTCAAAAACCTACGAACAGCTTAAAAATGCCAAAACTCGTAAACCTGCAAGGATAAATTAAAATAAAAAGTAGGATAATATCACAAATTATGGGAAATATATAATTTGTGATATTTTTTTATGCCATAATCTCATTTTTATAGGTTTTCTGAAAATGGATGATAGGTCAAACGCACCAAATTCCCATTTTATGTGAGTGAATGCGAACAATTAATTAGTTAATGAATGAATGAATGAGACTACGATATTTTAGGAGGGAATTATGAAGGTAGGAATACCCAAAGGATTGTTGTATTACAAATACCATCCTTTTTTAGTGACATTTTTCAGTGAATTGGGAGCAGAAATTATAATCTCTGAGGATACAAACAAAAACATTTTGGATGCAGGGGTAAAGCATTGTGTGGATGAAGCATGCCTGCCTGTTAAAATTTTTCACGGTCATGTTGCTTCAATAAAAGATAAATGCGATGTACTGATAATTCCGCGGATAATGCAGCTATGGAAAAATGAATATATATGCCCTAAATTCTGCGGTCTGCCTGAAATGGTAATAAACAGCTTCAATAATTTACCCTTAACAATTACTGAACCTATTTATGCCACATCCAAGAACAAGCTGTATTGTTGGGCTAAAACATCGGGAAAATTTTTAAGAAAAAACAATTATGAAATAAAAAGGGCGTTTGTAAATGCATTAAATGAACAAAGAAAATATGAAATCGGTATTAATGATTCGGGCTATGAAATAAATATTGCCTTAACAGGGCATCCTTACAATATTTATGACAGTTTTTCAAATATGAATTTGGTTAAAAAACTGAACAATTTAGGAATAGGCATAATAACTTCGGAATTTACAAAAGAAGATATTTTGTATCAAGAAGCAGAAGGATTATACAAAAAACCTTTTTGGACCTTTGCAAGAGAAAATTACGGATTTGCGGTAAATGCTTCAAAGGACAAAACGGCAGACGGAATAATTTATGTATCATCATTTAACTGCGGCACAGATTCAGTAATAATTGAGCTTATTAAAAACAGTGTGCCGGATTTTCCATTTTTAATATTAAAAATTGACGAGCATACGGGGGAAGCGGGAATCGATACAAGAATAGAAGCATTTAAGGATATGTTAGAAAGGAGATTATTTAATGAAAGCAACATTTCCACACTTGGGTAATGTTTATATTGCGGTTAAGGCTCTTTTTGACGGATTGGGAATTGACTATATAATTCCTCCTCAAAACAGTGCCGACGCTTTAACTATAGGTTCAAAATACTCGCCCGAAGAAATTTGCCTTCCGTTTAAAATAATGATAGGCAATTACATACAGGCAATTGAAGAAGGGGCAGACACGGTAATACTTACGGGGAGCTGCGGTCCCTGCCGTTTTGGCGAATACTGCGAGCTGCAGATGAATTTAATAAAAAGCTTGGGTTATGAATTAAATTTCATTGTTTTAGACATGCCAAAGGATATAGGAATTAAAGAACTGCTGAAAAGAATGGGTAAAATAGCTTCTGCAAGTACAAAAAGCAGGTTTGAAAAAATAAAAGCACTAAATGCCGCATTAACCGTTATGCACTTAATAGATGAAACGGAAGCATTATCTCATTATTTAGCGGGCTTCGAAAGAAATAAAGGTGAATGTAAAACACTTTTGCACGAATGTAAAAGAAATGCAATAAAATGTTCAAATCCCAATGAAATGATATCATTAATAAAATATTACAACGATAAACTTAAATTCATTTCGGTTGATATAAACAAAAACCCATTAAAAATAGCCATAATCGGTGAAATATATACGGTGATAGAGCCTTATTCCAACTTTTATATAGAGGATAAATTAATGGATTACGGGGTATCCACCAAAAGAGGGCTCACTCCTTCATGGTGGATAAAAAATATGGCTTTAAGCCCTGCAAAATTAAATTCACTGCAAATAAAAAAATCATCACAAAATTATTTATCTATGGAAATTGGAGGCCATGCGAGAGAATGTATAGGCGAAGCAGTTCTTTCGTACAATGAAGGTTTTGACGGTGCAATTCAAATATTCCCCATGGGCTGTATGCCTGAAATAGTGTCAAAATCAATTCTTCCTTCAATTTCAAGAGACCATAATTTTCCCGTTATGTCATTGGTGGTAGATGATATGACAGGAGAAGCAGGCTATATTACGAGGGTTGAAGCATTTATTGATTTACTTGAAAGGAGACGTGAAAATGTATTATATGGGAGTTGACGTAGGTTCGGTCAGCACGGATATTGC
>DAIMMU010000172.1:0-5221 GCA_036720515.1 Sedimentibacter sp. | reverse complement strand
ATTTATCACATCATGGTGAGGATTTTTCCAGAATAGTTTATGTTTTAACATGGGGGATAAGTATTGTTTTTTGTTATGTTACTAGGATACTTTGGAAAAAGTTTATTCGTTTAAGGGCCGCTTGGAGAAGTCAAAAAAAATCACTCATGATTGTAACAAAGGCTGAAGCAGCTATGGAAACAGTAAAAACTATCAAGAAAAATAATTTTGGAGATTATGTGGTTTCTGGTGTAGTATTAGTCGACGATAAACTGACAAAGGCAGAAAAGTTCTTTAATGGGGTTCCAGTGGTTGCTAACGAAAATACAATGATAGAATATATGTGTCATAATTGGGTGGATGAAGTTTTTTTTGATATTTCGCAAGTACAATATGATTGCATGGAATTGATTGATAGCTGTGAGAAAATGGGGATTACGGTACACCAAAAATTAGCTAAAGAAAGTGACTTGTTTCGTCATAACCAAATGGTAGAGAGAATGGCTGGGTACACAGTATTGACGAGCAGTGTAAATATCGTGACTAATAAGGAAATTTTCTTCAAAAGATTGTTGGATATTATCGGTGGGCTAGTTGGAGTGATCTTAACGGGGATTATTTCTATTTTTGTTATGCCCGCAATATACATAAAATCCCCTGGTTCTGTTCTCTTTTCTCAGTGGAGAGTTGGAAAGGGCGGGAAAAAATTCAAAATTTATAAGTTCCGCAGTATGTATATGGATGCAGAAAAGCGGAAAAAGGAACTTATGGAGAAAAATAGTGTAAAGAATGGGTTTATGTTTAAGATGGAAAATGATCCCAGGATTATTAAGGGAATCGGCCATTTTATCAGAGACACGTCACTTGATGAATTCCCTCAATTTTTTAATGTATTGAAAGGTGACATGAGCCTTGTGGGGACACGTCCGCCAACAGTTGATGAGTGGGAAAGATATGAGCTATATCATAGAAAAAGACTTGCAATTAAACCAGGGCTTACCGGAATGTGGCAAATATGCGGACGCAGCAAAATCACTGATTTTGACGAGGTAGTTGAACTTGATACAAAATATATTAAAGAGTGGAGTCTTGGACTTGATTTAAAAATTCTGTTTAAGACGGTTGCGGTTGTACTTAAACGGGAAGGAGCATTATAGATGATACAGACCATAAATAGAAAGGCAGTAAAAGAACTTTTAGATAATATATATCTTGTATTGTTTGCTCTTATGATTGGATATTATTTCCTTCTTACTACTACCTTTGAAATCGCATGGCCCCAATATTTTTATGTAAATCTTAGAACTTTTTTGCTTGTTATTATTGTTACAAAAACGGCGATTGAGGATGATATTGATTATACAGATATTGTGTTGGGGGCTTTGGCTGCAATAGTTTTTTTAGTGGCATGGAGGCACAATAGTTATGAGGTTTTAAGCAGCATTGTTTTATTGATTGTCGGATGCCGAGGGATTCCCTTTCGAAAAATAGCAAAAAGTTATTTGATTACTTGTGGAATTCTTTTAATCATAACAATAACATTCGCATTAACAGGAAAAATTGAAAACTTTGTTTTATATCAGGATGGGAGAAGGACAAGAATTGCTTTCGGCATTATATACCCCACAGATTTTTCTGCACATGTATTTTATTTGATTCTTGCATATTGCTATCTCAGAAAAGAGAAAATAAAGTATCTGGAACTGGGAATAATCGCAATGCTAGGAATTTTTGTATATGAATTTTGTGATGCCAGATTGAATACTATTTGTATTTTTTTAATGGTAGGGATACTGGGATATAATAAGATAAGGCATGACAATGCGATAAAAAAAGGTAGAAATTATAGTATGAATTCTGTGTTCTCAACTTTTTTATGCTTATCTACAACCCTTTCTTCTATATTCATGATAGGAATAACACTGCTATACTCTCCAAGCCGTAAAGGAATGAGACTTTTGGATAGATTAATAACTTACCGATTAAGTCTGGGGAAAAAGGGAATTGATATATATGGGTTTTCAATATTTGGTCAGCCAATACGCTTAATAGGAAATGGAAATAGTCAAACTGCACCTAAAAATTATTTCTTTCTTGACAGTTCATATTTATTTGTACCGCTGTTATATGGAATCTTTGTTTTCGGTATCATATTAGTACTTTTTCTGGTAATGAGTTTTCGAGCCAGAAAAGAAAAGGACTGGACTTTATTGTGGCTAATTTCTCTTATGTCCTTACAATGCATCATCGAACATCATATGTTGGATATCAGTTATAATGTTTTATTGTGGGGGACATTGGCATGTCTTAAAACTGATGCTCAGGCAGGAAAAAGGATTCGATTTCCGGCGGCAGAAAGTATAAAATCTAAATTCAGGTAAAATAAGTAAGTGCAGTAGTACTGTCAGAAAAAGGAAATAAGTATGAAAAAATTCGGAATGTATAAACTTGTTAAAAACTATCCTATTTTGATTGGATTTATCTTGATTGCGACTTTGCTTGGAGGACTTCTTGTCCAAAGATGTTTCTCGCAGAAGCAAGAAACACAGGTGACAATAGTTCCTGATGATCTTGCAAGAACGGGAACGATAGAACAATTTCAAAATCCAGAGAACCTGATAAAATATACAGTAGAAGCTTTAAAAAAGCAGGATATGGATTTAGTGTTACGAGCATGTGCTATTGATGAAAACCTGCTTGGAAATCCGTTTTATAGTACATTGGAAAAAGAAGAAAAGTTTGGATATGATATGATGCTACCCCCATCCGCAGATTATGAAGAATATCGTCCTCTCAGTTCTATGATGCTAACAAAATATTATACAGAGCAATATGACAAGATTCAGAAACAATTTAAAGAATTGGGGGATATAAAACTGGAGAAAGTAGGGGTTTTGTATCCGGAAATCCAGTTGGATACTAAAATACCTTCTGAAACAGCTGACCTTTGTAGTGAATGGGGGGCTGATGAAACAATCCAGATGGGTGCATTGTTGCAGGATGATCAAGAAAATTATATGATAAGTTTTACAGTTACCAAATATTATGGATACTGGAAAATATTTGATTTTACAGCGGAACTAGCAGAAGTAAAAGCAGGACAGATTATAAAGCCAATTAGCCTTGATGAGTATGATAATACTATCGGTGAAATGGACGTATTAAGTTTTACGAATAAATTGAATAGTAAGATATCAGATGGCGATGTTGCATCACAAGTAGCAGAAGATATCAAACATCCGGAAAAAGAAATCTTGCCGTCAAATTATTTTATTATAGGAACATCCTATGCAAAAGAGCAAAAAGATTTAATTCAGAAATTTATTTTAGCTCTGCAGAAAAAAAATATAACAGAGGCATTAAGCTATTGTAATATGTCCAATCCAGAAAAAAAGAAAAATATAGTAACTTCTGAAGCGATAAACGTACAGGAAGATTATGCTAAACAATTATATTATTTTTATTACGGTCTTTTGGGAGAACCATATTTTTCGGGTGAGAAGACCTTGGAAAGGTTAGGTGAAACAGCTGGGGAATTATTAAATAAGTTAAATCCACAAATGTTACCCTTTATGAGTTGCACTAAGATCTTAAAGGTTGCAGATGATAGAGCCGGTGAGAAAGAACAGTATATTGCATTATACAGATTCAATGGAAACTACTATAAAAGTGGTTATACGCTGGTGAAACTGGAGGGAGGCTGGCAGATTGCGTCTTTGTCTGCGTTGGAGAACGGACTTGAAGCCGGGGAGGTAAAAGAAATTTCTTGGGGAACATATCAGCGGTGGATGGATAAAGATTGAAGGAAGAAATAAGTATGGAAAAACAGTATAAAATCGCAGTTGCTGGTACTGGATATGTTGGCTTGTCTATTGCAACATTGCTCTCCCAGCATCATCAGGTTACAGCAGTAGATATTGTAGAAAAAAAGGTAAGATTAATTAATGCAGGGAAATCCCCAATTCAAGATGAATATATTGAAAAATATTTAGCTGAGAAGGATCTTAACCTTACAGCCACACTTGCTGGGAAGACAGCATACAATGATGCAGATTATATAGTTATTGCAACTCCAACAAATTACGATAGTAACACACAATACTTTGACACATCATCTGTTGAAGAGGTTATTGGACTTGCTATGGAGTGTAATCCTAATGCAATTATTGTTATCAAGTCAACAATTCCAGTCGGATATACAAAGAAGGTACGTGAAAAGTTTCGTACAAAAAACATCATTTTTAGTCCTGAATTTTTACGTGAAAGTAAAGCACTGTACGACAATTTGTACCCAAGTAGAATTATTGTAGGGACGGACATAAGTGATGAGCGTTTATCTAAGGCAGCCCATATCTTTGCTGAACTTTTGCAGGAAGGTGCTATCAAGGAAAATATAGATACGCTATTTATGGGCTTTACAGAAGCTGAAGCAGTCAAATTGTTTGCTAATACATATTTAGCATTAAGAGTATCTTATTTTAATGAATTGGATACTTATGCGGAAATGAAAGGTTTAAATACAAAACAGATTATTAATGGAGTTTGTTTAGACCCCCGTATTGGCATCCACTACAATAATCCCTCATTTGGTTATGGCGGGTATTGCCTGCCTAAGGATACAAAGCAATTATTAGCAAATTATGCAAATATACCTGAAAATCTAATTGAGGCAATAGTTGAATCTAATAGAACAAGAAAAAATTTTATCGCAGACCAAGTACTTAGCATAGCTGGTTACTATAGCTATGCTAAAGATAATAACTATGATAGCACAAAAGAAAAGCAAGTGACAATCGGTGTTTACCGTTTAACTATGAAAAGCAATAGTGATAACTTTCGTCAGAGCAGTATTCAAGGTGTTATGAAACGTGTAAAAGCTAAAGGTGCACAGGTCATTATTTATGAACCAACACTTGAAGATAGGGTTACTTTTTTTGGCAGCGAAATTGTAAATGATCTAGATGAGTTCAAAAATCATAGTGATGCGATTATTGCAAATCGGTATGACAAATGTTTGGATGACGTAAAAGACAAAGTTTATACGAGAGATATTTTTCAGAGGGATTAACAATATGAAAAAAAATATGGAAAAAAAGAAAATAAAAGTATGCTTAGTGGGGTCATCAGGCGGACATCTTACGCATTTATTTATGCTAAAACCATTTTGGAGTAAAAAGGATAGGTTTTGGGTTACATTTGATAAAGAAGATGCCAGAAGTCTCCTCAGGGATGAAAAGGTGTA